>NZ_FXBA01000008.1 GCF_900177705.1 Fibrobacter sp. UWB15 | reverse complement strand
CAGTGTCAGGCCGTCAACGCGTGCGACGCGTTGCTAGTATCCTAGGGCTATGCCCGTCCATGAAGAACCGCCGGCTATGCCGGCGGGTCACTTTTTAAAGTTTAGATCCTTCTCCCCATTCGGGGATCATGCCCACTAAGGTAACAAGTTACCAAGTGGTCAAAGAGACTTCACGCCTTACGGCGTTCCGCTCAGGATGACACTGTAGCGCGGGGCAACGTCCCGCCACCTAGCTTACTTTTGGTGAGCCTTGAACCAGCGGATAAGACCGTTGGTGGAACTGTCGTGGTTCAGTTCGGCATCGGCCTTGGCGAGTTCCGGAAGGATCTTCTTGGCGAGCTGCTTACCGAGTTCAACACCCCACTGGTCGTAGCTGTTGATGTTCCAGATAACGCCTTGCGTGAAGATTTTGTGTTCGTACATGGCGATGAGGGCGCCGAGCGTTTCCGGAGAAACGTAGTCCATCATGATGGAGTTGGTCGGCTTGTTGCCTTCGAACACCTTGTGCGGGGCGAGGAATGCGATTTCTTCTTCGCTCTTGCCGTCCTTGCGGAGTTCTTCCTGGGCCTGGGCGAGGGTCTTGCCGTTCATCAAGGCTTCGGGCTGTGCAAAGAAGTTGGAGAGGAGCTTCTGGTGATGGTCGCCGACCTTGTTGTGGCTGTTGGCCGGGGCGATGAAGTCGCACGGAATCATCTTGGTGCCCTGGTGAATGAGCTGGTAGAAGGCGTGCTGGCCGTTCGTACCCGGTTCGCCCCAGAGGATCGGACCCGTCTGGTAGTTCACGCGCTTGGAGTCGCGGTCAACGGTCTTGCCGTTCGATTCCATGTCGGCCTGCTGGAAGTAGGCAGCGAGGCGGTGCAGGTACTGGTCGTACGGGAGCATGGCGTAGCTGGAAGCACCGAAGAAGTTGTTGTACCAAACGCCGATGAGGGCGAGGATAACGGGGAGGTTCTTGTCGACCGGAGCGGTCTTGAAATGCTGATCCATTTCGTAGGCGCCCTGGTGGAGCTTCATGTAGTTGTCGAAACCGATGCGCAGCGCAATCGAAAGACCGATGGCAGACCACAGGGAGTAACGGCCACCCACCCAGTTCCAGAATTCGAACATGTTGGCGGTGTCGATACCGAAGGCGGACACGGCTTCGGTGTTGGTGGAAAGCGCCACAAAGTGCTTGGCGATGGACTTTTCGTCGCCGTTGAAGGCCTTGAGAACGGCAGCCTTGGCGGTTTCGGCGTTCGTCATGGTTTCAAGAGTGGTGAAGGTCTTGGAAGCAACGATGAAGAGCGTTTCTTCGATGTTCACCTTCTTGAGGGTTTCGGCCATGTGGGTGCCGTCAATGTTAGAAACGAAATAGACTTCCGGAGAGTATTCGCCAGCAGCCGGCTTGTCGGCATACGGCTTCAAGGCTTCGGTGACCATCACGGGGCCCAGGTCGGAACCGCCGATACCGATGTTCACCACGTACTTGATGGACTTGCCGGTGTGGCCCTTCCACTTGCCGGTACGCACGAGCTTGGTGAATTCTTCCATGTGCTTGAGCACGGCGCGAACTTCGGGCATCACATCCTTGCCGTCGACGCAAATCGGATCGTTACCCTTGTAGCGGAGAGCGGTGTGGAGCACGGCGCGCTTTTCGGTGGTGTTAATCTTTTCGCCGGCAAAGTACTTACGGCGCATGTCTTCGAAACCGGCGGACTTCAGGAGGTCCTGGAGCTTTGCCATGGTTTCGTCGGTGATGATGTTCTTGGAGTAGTCCAGGAAGAGGCCGCAGGCTTCGGCGCTGAACTTTTCGGCGCGAGCCGGGTCCTTTGCGAAGAGTTCCTTCATGTGCCAGGTCTTTGCGACTTCGGCGTGGGCCTCAAGGGCCTTCCATTCCTGAGAATCAGTCAGTTTCGACATAGATTAATCCTTTCCGCTGCGCGGTTATTTGTTGCGAGGGTAAAAATAGAAAAATTTTTATATACATTTAGTGACATGGATACATCAATTCTCGACAAAGCGATTGTTTTTGCGGTCAAGGCGCACCAGGGTGCAGAACGCAAGGGGAAGGGTTTCCCGTATATAGTTCACCCGATGGAGGCTGTCTCGATTGCTGCCACCATGACGAACGACCAGGAACTTCTGGCCGCCGCGGCATTGCACGATACGGTAGAAGATACCGCTGTGACGCTCAAGGACGTAGAACGCGAATTCGGCAAGCGCATTGCGGAACTTGTCGAGGCGGAATCGGATATTGAATTTGAAGGCAAGAGCCGCCAAGAAAGCTGGCGCCTTCGTAAAGAAGAAGCGATTGAACGTTTGTCTTCGGCAACTAACGAAGTCAAGATTGTAGCGCTTGCAGACAAATTAAGCAATATTCGCGCCATCTACCGTGATTACCAGGCGATTGGCGACAAGGTATGGGACTTGTTCTGTGTCAAGGACAAGGCTTCGCACGAATGGCATTTCCGCGGGCTTGCCCGTGCACTCGCTAGCCTCAAGGGAACTTTCGCTTACGATGAATTCTTTGATACCGTCGAAAAGGTTTTCAAGAAGTAAGGTGAGCCATGGACGAAGAGAAGAAGGATTATCGCCTGCCGCCTAAAGAAGCGCTGATTCTGGAAGAGTACCGCGAGCAGCGAATTGTATTTGAAAAGCTGTTGAGAGTTGTCAAGCGAACCCTTCGCGAAAGTATTGAAGAAAATAAAATCTACATCAATGCAATCGAAGGCCGCGTCAAGGCAGAAGACAGCCTTGCGGGCAAACTTGAACGTAAGACGGGCAAGTACAATTCGCTTGCGGACTTGACCGATATTTTGGGAGTCCGTGTTATTACCTTCTATAGCGATGAAGTCGATAAAGTTGCCGCTCTCGTGAGTCGCCTTTTTGAAATTGACTGGGACAATAGTATCGATAAACGTAAGATGCATGAAATTCACAGTTTCGGCTACAATTCTCTGCATTATATTTGTCGCTTGCCCAAAGAAAAGTATTTTGATCCTGAGTTTCCGCAAATGAACAAGATTCGTTTTGAGGTGCAGATGCGCACGGCCTTACAGCATGTGTGGTCGGTGCTGGATCACGATACGGGTTACAAGTCGGGTTTTGAAGTCCCCAAGGAATACTTGCGCAATTTGAACCGCCTCGCGGGAATGTTGGAACTGGTCGATGAGCAGTTCTGCCTAATTCGTTCGGGTATCAATGATTACCGTCGTCATGTGCAGTCCCTGGTGAGTTCGGGCAGTTTTGACGAAGTGGAACTGAATGGCGATTCCTTTGGCAACTACTTGGAACTTCGTCCTTTCGATTCGCTGAATAAGCGTATCGCCTCTATTAACCAGGCCGAAATCCACGAGACGTCGCTTTCGCGGTTCTTGGCGGTGTTCGTGTCGTTTGGATTTACGACTCTCGGCGACATTGACAGAATGATAAAAGGAAATATGGAAGATGCATACCAGTTAGCGGCATTCCAGCTGGCGGGTACTGATCTTGATATCATCAATTCTTCTCTCGGCGTAATCGCCCTTTGCTCCGTGTATGTGCTCAAGCAAGGTGGTGGCGTGCTGGAACTGACTCGTTTCCTGGAGACCTTGAATGGGGAATCTGCGGGCAACAGGCATCGTGCTGAAGGTCTTTTCCGTGTCGCTCAGAATTTGCCGTTTATGAAGAAATAATTGGTAGACTGAAAAAAGAAAATAAAAGCCCTCGACAGCGATGCCGAGGACTTTTTGCTTTTTGAGGGAGTCAAATCTTAGTTAGCCGGAGGCGGAGGAGGCGGGTTGCCGTGTTCATGACCGCCATGGGGACCGCGGTGCGGTCCGTTCTTCATGCGCTCCCTAAAGTTCTTCATCTGTTCCTTGTGGAAGGCGTTGAACTTTTCAAGCTGTTCGGCGGTCAAGATTCCGGCAAGGGCCTGCATCCCGTTGATGCGGTGTTCCAACAGGGACTTGTCTACATCGAGTACGCGTGCCTTGGCGGCATCGATTCCGGCAGAATCCTTGCTTTCAAGAGCTTCGCCTAAAGCCTTTTCGGCTTCATGCTTTTGCTTGCGGAGTTCCCTGAAAATGGAATCACCTTTAGCGCGGCTAGCTTCGATAGCAGCCTTCTGTTCCGGTGTCACCTGCAGCAAGGAATCCATGGCAGCAGGGTTCATGCCTCCCTTGAATTTGGGACCGTGGTGCTTTTCACCCATGTGCTTGTGTTCGCCGTTTTCGTGCTTTGCACAGTTCGGGCAATGGCAGGGCTGTCCGTTCTTTTCGCAGGCGCAAGGCAAACCTTGCGAGCATGCGCAAGGACCGCCCTTTTGACAACAGGTTGTGCTACTAGAGCAACAATTGAAATTGCAGAACCTTCCGGCGAAAAAGCCGAGGGCGAGAGCAAGCACTATAATACTTGCAATAAAGAGCTTGTTTCCGTTCATAAGGTTACTCCTTGGTTAAATAATTAAAGCCGACAGTTTCTTCCAGAGTTTCGAATTCGTCGCTGGTGGAATTTCCGAGGCTAGAATACCAGCTCAATACTTCGGACGGCGCGGAATCGTTAATCGAAACGAATTCGGTCACGGCCGTTTCGGCGGGTTCAATATCGCTGGTGAAAGACGGCAACAGTGCCGTAAGGCTCACAAGTACAAAACTTGCAGCCAGCGGAATGGCGCTGTACCAGCTCTTGATGGCGAGAATCTTCCCTTTTGCGGGCGCATCTTGGGCAACACTTGCAGCCTCGGCGTCGAGGCGGGCGCAGACTTTTGCCCAGGAATCTTCCCGGGGGGTAAGCCTTTCAAGCTTCGAAAAATCGATTTTGTTAGGCATGGTTCTTACGCTCCTTTAAATAGTTCTTCACAAAGTGTCTTGCGCGGCTAAGCCTTGCTTTAATGGTTCCTTCGGGCATCTTGTAGATTTCGGCGAGGTCCTTTACATCCAAGTCTTCGGCATCCTTGAGCCACAGCATACTGCGTGATTCTGCCGGAAGTTCTGCCAAACCTTTTTCCAAAAGTTCCGGATCGAAATTTTCGTTCTTTAAATCGCCTTTTCCAAGAGCCTCTTCTATAATGGAGTCCAAGTGTTCTTCTTCGAGTTCGCGGTGTCGCTTTTGGGCGCGCAGCTTCATGAGGCAGGCGTTTACCGTGAGCCTATAAAGCCATGTCCCGAGGGCCGATTCGCCTCGAAAGCCTTGGACGGCTTTGGGGGCTTGCACAAAGACATCCATCAGAATGTCTTCGGCCTCGTCGCGGTCCTTCATCATCCTAAAAGCCAAATTCAGCACGTTCGCGCTGTGGGCCTGCCAAAGTAGGCTTAACGCTTCGCGGCTGCCGCCTTTAAGGTGTTGAAGTATCACTTTTTCGTCCATTGTACCCTTTAGATGCGCCTGAATGCCTGCTGGTTGCATGTTTTTCAGAAAAATAATTATAAAAATGTGCGTTTTCTTGCGTTTTTCTATATTTCCCGCAAATGTTTAAGATTTTGCAGGACAAGTTGAAGGAGGCGTTTGGCTCGGTTTTGCCGGTCACGCTGATTGTGCTTGCGGTGTCTTGTACGCCGCTGGTGTCATTGTCCTTTAAACAGCTTGTTGTTTTCTCTATTTGTGCGATTTTCTTGATTGTGGGCATCGGGCTTTTTAACCTGGGCGCCGACCTTGCCATGACCCCGATGGGCGAACATGTGGGTTCGGGCCTTGCCAAATCCAGGCGCCTGCAGTTGCTTGTTTCGGTGTGCTTTGTGATGGGTGTGCTCATTACGGTTGCAGAGCCTGACTTGTCGGTGCTTGCCGAGCAGGTGCGTGCGGCGGTGGAGCCTACTCTCTTGATCGCGACAATTGGTGTTGGCGTGGGTTGTTTCCTGGCGCTTTCGATTATCAAGATCGTGTTCAAGAAAGATCTTTCGACTATCATCATCTTTTTCTACCTCGTGTTGTTCATGCTTGGCATGGTCATGGTCACCTTCGGAAAAGATGTCTTTGTTCCGCTGGCTTTTGATTCGGGTGGCGTGACCACGGGCCCGATTACGGTTCCCTTTATCATGGCACTCGGTGTGGGTGTGGCGGGAGCCATTGGCGGTAAAAATGCGAATGAAAACAGCTTCGGCCTGATTGCGCTTTGTTCGGTGGGCCCGATTATTGCGCTCATGGGGCTCGTGATTTTTTCGAAGGGAGATTTGACGTACCAGCTTTCGGAATCGGCGTATTCGATTGATGCAAGTCTCGGATTGAATTTCTTGCCGGTCGTTTTAGGCGTTGCAAAAGAAGTGCTTGTGGCGCTCGGCTTGATTGTGGTGTTCTTCCTGTTGTTGCAGTTTACGGTACTTAGGCTGCCTTGGAGCAGGATTGTCCCTATGGCTTTCGGCATTGTATATACGTTCGTGGGTCTCGTGGTGTTCTTGACTGCGGTGGCGGTCGGGTTCATGCCGATTGGTTTTGAATTGGGCAAGCAGTTGGGCGCTATGCCACGTGCGCTTGTGGTGGCGGGCTTTGTGCTTGGCCTGGTGGTGGTGCTTGCAGAACCTGCGGTGCACGTGTTGAACAAGCAGGTCGAAGAAGTCACTGGCGGCTTGGTGACCAAGCGCTCCATGCTGATTGCACTTTCGGTGGGCGTGGGCATTTCGATTGGTCTTTCGATGATCCGCATTATTGTCGGGTTCCCGATAATTTATTACCTGATTCCGGGTTACTTTATTTCGCTCGGACTTTCGTTCTTTGTGCCTAAGCTTTATACCGCGATTGCGTTTGACTCGGGTGGCGTGGCAAGCGGTCCGTTGACTTCTAGCTTTATTCTGCCCTTGGCGATTGGTGCATGCGCGGGCCTGCGTGACGGTGGCGATTCGATTTTGAATTATGCTTTCGGTATTGTCGCGATGGTCGCGATGACGCCCTTGATTACGATACAGGTGCTCGGTTTCAGGGCGACCGTTTCGACGGCGCTCCGTAACCGCATGATGATGCGTCGCATCCAGGATGCCGACGATGAACAGATTATTGACTTTATGTAGGGGACGCTGTGGAAATCGAAAAAAGAATTCGAAACAGAATCGTGCGTGGCACCCGGGCTAAAGTCTCAATGAACCGCCTCAAGATTTTGATTACGGTGGTGGGCCGTGCCAAGGCGGACTTTTACATGGACCACATCCAGTCTTTTGGCGTGAACATGCAGATGGTGCTATTCGGCCAGGGGACAGCCCCGCGTGAAATTGCGACAGCCATGGGTCTTGCGGATTCGGACCGCGCTGTGATCATTAGCGTGATTGGCGAAAACCAGCTGCAGGCTGCTCTTGAAAGTTTGGCCGAAAAATTCAATACGATTGTAGGCGGCAAGGGCATTGCCTATACGATCCCGATGGCAAGCATTATCGGCAAGTCCATCTTTAACTTTTTAAGCGATAACCGCGATGCGGTACGGAGAAACGAAAAATGAGCGGATTCAATCACGAAGTCATCTTTTGTATTGTGAATACCGGATTCTCTGAAACCGTGATGGAAGCGGCGAAGGATGCCGGTGCCCGTGGCGGTACGATTCTGAATGCCCGCGGTACGGCGAACAAGGAAGCCGAGTCGTTTTTCCATATCGCGATCCAGCCTGAAAAAGAAATCGTCATGATTCTGGTCGACGCCAAGATCAAGGATGCCGTTTTGCATGCTCTTTACCAGAAGGCGGGGCTTGACACCATGGGTCAGGGAATCGCATTTTCGCTCCCGGTCGACAACGTGGTAGGCCTTACCCCGTGGAAGGCCGAAATCAAGGCTGCCGAGGTTGCTGCCGAAAAAGCGGCTGAAAAAGCCGAAGTCGCTGTCGAAAAAGCCGAAAAACAATAAAAAACTCGTTTGTACGGCTTGATAGGGGCTCGCTTTAGCGGGCCTTTTTGTATACGACCAAACTAAAAACTTCCTACTTCCTACTGTCTACTTCTTACTATAATTAGGATATGAATATCCTAGTCTATTTCCTGTTTGCCCTGTCCGGGTTCGCGGGCCTCATTTACGAAGGCTCGTGGGCGCGCTACCTTAAACTCTTCTTGGGGCATTCTAGCTACGGCCAGGTGCTCACGCTCTGCATTTACATGGGCGGCCTTGCTATAGGTAGCTTTGTGGCAGGCAAAATGGTGGTGCATACCAAACGCCCACTCTTGGGGTATGGTATTGTAGAACTAGCCATTGGTATTGGTGGGGTGGCTTACCACCCGCTGTACAACTGGTTGACAGGAATTTTCTTCGATTCTGAATATACGGCGTCCTTGACCAGCCGCGGGGCAGAAATTGCCAAAGTGATTCTTGCGACAGGTTCGACTCTCCCGATTGCGATTGCGGTGGGCATGACGTTCCCCTTCATTGCCGCGGGTCTTATGCGCAAGAGCGGTGCCGAAGTTTCGCTCCCGATGCTTTATTTTACGAATAGCCTAGGTTCTGCTATCGGCATCTTGGCAACCAGTTATTTGCTGATACCTGAAATCGGTAACCATGCTACTTTGTGTGTAGCGGCTTCGATTAACTTCTTGCTTGCGGCGGTGTTCAGCTTTATTGGCATGACGACTTCGCCTGTGGCTCCCAAAGATGAAGACGCTGCCGAATTTCATGATGAAGATTACGTGGCCGAACATAAGTTGCCCATGCCACCTAAGAACACTTGGTTCTGGATTGCGGCAATTACGGGCCTTACCTCGTTTGTCTATGAAATTGTCTGGATTCGCTTGCTGTCGCTGTTGCTTGGGTCCTCGAGCCATAGCTTTGACCAGATGCTTTCGGCCTTTATCTTGGGCCTTGCGCTGGGTTCTGCGGTGAGCGGCAAGCTCCTGAAAAAGGACAGCTTGATTGTGCTTTCGATGGCGCAGATCTTCATGGCGTTCTTCGCGCTTTGTACGCTGTATTTCCACCAGCCCTTCTGGGGCATGATGAACGAGGCGAACCAGATTTTCAATCCGACGTCTGACGGTTACGTTTGCTGGAGCCTGTTCAAGTATGCACTTTCGATGCTGTGGATGATTCCCACGAGTTTCTTTGCGGGGATGACGCTCCCGCTGATTACGTTGATTTTGACTCGTGCCTTCAAGAGCGAAGCCCCGATTGGCAAGGTCTACGGCTGGAATACACTCGGTTCCATTGTCGGTTCTGCAGGTGGTGGACTTTTGCTGTTGCCCCTGTTGCAACTCAAGGGCACTCTCGTGACAGCTGCACTGCTTGACTTTGCGATTGGTTTCTTATTGCTGGTGATTTACCGCAAGCGTTTCCGTTACAGCGTGATGTTCTATATCATGGTGTGCGTGATGATTATGCCGGCAGTCTTTGTGAAATTCGATCCGTCGCTCATTACTTCGGGCGTGTTCCGCAGCTACAAGAACATGCACCCCAACGAAAAGATTCAGGTAATCGACGGTAAGACTGCGACCATCAGCTTCCACGAATCGCCGGTGCATTACTATGTGAAGACGAACGGCAAGGCCGATGCGAGCATGAGCAAAAACCGCGAGGCTCCGATTTCGAGTGATGAACTTACGCAGGCTGCCACAGCCTTCATGCCGATGGCCGTGAAGACGGAACCCTACGACGCCGCGATGGTCGGCTTCGGTAGCGGCATGGGCGCTCACTACTTGCTTGCAGATCCCTTGCTCAAGGACTTTGACTGCGTTGAAATTGAGCAGGCCATGATGGATTTGGCGAAGGGCTTTTATCCGTGGAATTACCGCGGCTACGATGACCCGCGCATTCACATTTTCATTGACGATGCGACGACGTTCTTCCATACGAATCGCCGCAAGTACGATATGATTATCAGCGTGCCCTCTAACCCGTGGGTGAGCGGTGTGGCAGGGCTTTTTGCTCATGAATTCTATGCCAAGATGCGCCGTTACATGCGGCCGGGCGCCCTTTGGGTTCAGTGGATTCAGACTTATGAATTTAACGACCTGATGTTCCTGAACATTTTAAAAGCACTCGATACGGTGTTCCCGTACGTTAGTTTGTATAAGTCTACCGATGAACCGGACATCATCATGATAGCGAGCGATGAACCGGTGATACAGAAAGGCATCGGGCGATTCTCCACGGATACGGCGTTGGTGGCTGAGTTCAACCGCATTCACCGCGATCCGGAATTCTTCGGCGAAAGGAACTTCCTCTTCACGAACAAGATGCTTAAATCTCTGCTCGAGGGTGTGAAGCCGAACAGCCTGTTTATTCCGATGGTCGACAATAAGGCTGAAGAGGCCCGCTTCGTTCATTCTGAAGCGCACATTGTGCAGGTGTTTGATAGTTGCGAAGTCTGCTGGCAACAGTACCTTGACCCCGAAGACTATGCCTTGCGTCGCCCCGCTCGCGTGAAGGCGATGCTTGAAGAACCGAAGGATGAATTCAAGAAGACAGCCTTGCTTTCTTATATGCGAGAACTTGAAGCGGCTGCTGCTAAGGATTCTTATTCCCGCGTGCTTGTTAAAGTCGATACGGTTGTCCATGGCGACAGCGTTATCTTGGATAGTGTCGTGTCTGAAAATCCGCGCCTGACAGAACTGGAAGCTTCTGTGGGCTACCAGACGTTCCGCGAAAACTTTGTGGAATGGATTCGCAAGGTTCCGATTGAATGCCGCGATTCTGACGAGGTTTACATGAAGGCGATGGATCTTGTTTCCATGAATGCTTTCCCGCGGGCCTTCGCCGACGAATTCGGAATTCTCGAGGCTGCCCGTCAGGGTGTTTACAAGCAGGCTGCCCTTTTGATTGCGAACTTCTTTGACCGCTACGAGATGAACGACATGGGCGACATATTCCTGCGTAACTGCATCGTGCTTTCGCTCCTTGCGGGAGAACCGGAACTTGCCGATGCAATCTACAAGAATGTCATCCAGAAGAACGAAGACTTCTTCGCCGTCGAAAAGCGTCTCATCGAACGCGAAATCCAACAACTCAGAAGAAAACTCAACACCAAGAAATAAAAAAAGAGCCGCAAGGCTCCTTTTTTAAACTTGTTGAACTTCATTAAAACATGAAGTTGATACCGAGAGTGGTATAGAACGTGTTCAGCGAAGAATCGTAGAAGATTTCTTCAGCCACTAGCGTCTTGTTCAAGAGGCTGGTAAAGCACTGTACCACGCGAAGGTCCACGCTGACCCAGCGAGTGAGCATGTAGCCGATGTCGAGAGCGCCGCCCACTTCCATGCCGGAGGTGGCGACAGTGTTTTCGCGCGTACCGCCGCTGGTCTTGAATTCAGACGAACCGTTCAGCTTGAGGCCCATGTTGATGCCCAAGCCAATGTAGAAGTCGTAGTCTTCGAAGGTGTAGCGGAAGATAATCGGGATTTCGAACATCATGATATCGATGCTAGCTTCGTTTGTGTAGGCATCCATATCCTGTTCGTAGGAATAATGTCTGTAGTTGAAGGTAAGTTCCGGAACAAGGCTCAAGTTCTTGATCATGAAGTTCATCTTCAGCAACAAGCCACCACCGCCTTGGAACCCCATTTTCCAGCCGTCGGAATTATTGCCAAAGAAGGTATTGATACCACCCTGGGCGCGAATACCTAACAACACGGCACGCTGGAAACCTTCGTTACGCATGCGGTTGATTTCGGATTTCTTGGTAGTCTCGGCTTTGTAACGGGCGTAAGCACTAGCGTATTCTTCGTCGTTTGCAAATTCGCTGTCGGTTGAACCATCGTAAGACCCTTCTTCGCCAGAGGAACTTTGGGCGGAGGGGGCGGTGGCCCAGCCTTCATCATCATCATCACTTTGAGCCATGGCAGGCATAGAAAATGCCAAGGCCATGGCGACTGTTACACTCAATCTCTTTAAATCCATAGTCTAATTATAATAAAAGAGCACGTAAATCCCGCCTATAAAATAATTTAAGCGGGTAAAAATGGTGCTGAAAATTTTTTTTACTTAGCTGAGACGTAACGGAAATTCCCGAAAATTTTTAGAGCAGGAGTGTGGCGCCCAAAGTAATGTGCATTGTGTAAAGTTTTGAATGCATTAGAGTGGATTCGGCGATCAAATCCAGATCCAACAGGTTGGTCAAGTTCTGTACAGCGCGGAGGTCCAGCACCAGCCAGCGGTTGACGACATAGCCGATATCGAAGAGCCCGCCGATTTCGACACCGACGGTAGGGACGGTGTTGGGGCGCTTGTCCTTGGATGTCTCGCCTTCGAATTTGATGGTCTGCTTGAATTCGGAGTCTCCGCTCATCTTGAGTCCGAGGTTGACGCCAAGACCAATAAAGAAGCCGTCTTCATCAAAGATGAACTGGCCCATGACCGGGATTTCAAAAAGGGATTCGTTGATGCTTGCCTCGTTCTTGCCGTAGTCGGACTTGCTCTCGTAGCTGTAGAGGCGGTAGGAGAAGTCCAATTCGGTTGCGACGGCGAAAGTTCTGCCCAAGGGGAGCCTTGCCATAAGGCCGCCGCCAAATTCGGGGCCCAGGTTCCAGTCGCTTGCGTGTTTGCCGAAGCTCTTGCTTACGCCGGCGGCGGCGCGAATGCCGAATTGCACGCCCTTCGAGAATCCTTCTTTGCGGGCGCGGTATTCGGCGGCGTTTTCTTCGATATAATGCGGAGTTTCTTCGTCTTCTTCATCGATGTTGGCGGTGGCCACTTCGTTTTCGGTACTGTCGGCGGATGCCTGTTCCGTGGAATCGGGCCAGGGTTCTTCGGCGGAACTATTTGCGGCAGAGCTGTTATCGTCGTAAGAGTAATTGGCGCTTTCTTCGTTTTGTTCGGCCTGGTCGGCGGATACGAAACCGCAGCCGTCGCCTACGCAGTTCGGGTCGGGCACTTCACCGGAGCCTTCAAAGTCTCCCTGTGCAAAGACACTGGAGACAGCAAAGGAGCTGGCCAGGAGAATGACTGCTAAACGATTTGACAACGAAAAAGTTTTCATATTTCTAATTATAATAAAATTTATTGGGAAAACACAATATTCTAAATTTTAACCATGCCGATTCTTTCTGCTCAAAATCTCCTTTTACGCATAGGGGCGAATGCCCCCTTACTTGACAACGTAAACTTTGATATCGAAGCGGGTGACCGGATTTGCCTGGTGGGCCGTAACGGTTGCGGAAAGAGTACGCTTTTGAAGGTGCTTTCCGGGGACGTCGAGGTGCAGGCAGGGGAAATCGTAAAAAAGACCGGTCTCAAGATTTCCCGCATGATTCAGGAAATTCCGGCCCATATCGAGGGTACGGTCCGCGATGTAGTCATGGCGGGGGTGATGCAAGACGGGACCCACGATACCCATGCCGAGGCGATTTTGGGAAAGACGGGAATCGATCCCGAGGCCCTTTACGACAGTTTGAGCGGTGGTCAAAAACGCCGTACGCTTTTTGCACAGGCGTTGGCGCAAGATCCTGACCTGTTGTTGTTGGATGAACCGACCAACCATTTGGACATTCCGGCTATCCAGTGGCTCGAGGGAATCGTGACCCGCCTGAATTGCGCCTTGCTTTTTGTAAGCCATGACCGCACCTTTGTGCGCCGTGTGGCTACCCGTATTTTCGACTTGGACCGCGGGCGCGTTCGCAGCTGGGACTTTCCGTATGACAAGTTTGTGCAGTTCCGCGACCAGGCTTTGGCCGAAGAAGACAAGGCGAATGCACTTTTCGACAAGCGCCTGGCCGAAGAAGAAGTCTGGATTCGCAAGGGAATCCAGGCGAGGCGGACCCGGAACGAGGGCCGCGTGCGCGCGCTCATTAAAATGCGCGAGGAGCGTGCAGCGCGCCGCACCCGAACGGGCAACGTGAACATGCAGATTACCGAGGCGGACCGTTCGGGGCGCCTGGTGGCGCGCCTTACCGACGTGAGCTATTCTTACGACGGCGCGCCTCTCATCAACGGACTTTCGACTGAAGTTTCCCGCGGAGACCGCATCGGAATCGTAGGCCCTAATGGCTCGGGGAAGACGACGCTTCTGCGCTTGATTTTGGGAGAACTTAAGCCCGATACCGGCGACATTCGCCTGGGGACTAACTTGCAGGTTGCTTATTTTGACCAGATGCGTACCCGCCTTCGCGAAGACAAATCGCTTGTGGAAAACATTGCAGACGGCCAGCAGTATGTGATGCTGAATGGAGTCAAACGCCACGTGTTAAGTTATCTGCAAGACTTCCTTTTTTCGGCAGATCGCGCCCGTGGCCCGATCAGCGCCTTGAGTGGCGGAGAACGCAACCGCCTGTTACTCGCGTGCCTGTTCAGTCACCCGAGTAACGTGCTCGTGCTGGACGAACCGACCAACGACCTGGACATGGAAACCTTGGACTTGCTCGCGGAACTCCTGGCGGACTACAAGGGAACCGTGCTTACTGTAAGTCACGACCGCGCCTTTCTGGATTCCGTTGCGACGAGCATTCTCGCAATCGAAGACGGCGGTAACGTTTTTGAATCGGTAGGCGGTTACAGCGACTACGAAGCCAAGAAAAAAGTCCGCGATAAGGAAGCCGCCAATGCGGCTCGCATCGCCGCCGAAAAAGAAGCTGAAAAGCAGGCGAGAGCCGCGCAGAATCCTGGTGCGGCGCCGTCTCAGAGTACCGGGGCGACGGCAGTAAAAAAGAAAAAGCGTAGTTACAACGAGGAGCGCGAATACGCCGCATTGCCCGAAAAAATCGAAAAATTGGAAAGCGAAATTGCCGAACGCCAGACGGAACTTTCCAAGCCCGAAGTGTTCACCAATGCTACCCGTATAGTGGAACTCCAGAAAGAGATTTCTGACCGCGAAGCCGAACTCGAGAAAGCTTACGAACGCTACGAAGAACTTGACTCATTGGGATAACGATATTAGAGAACGGACTAGCGATTCTAGTTCGTTTACGAAAGTTTACACTCATGGACAAAAAAGCCTTAGAAACACATTGTTCCAAGTTGCATTATTAACTAATAGAATATAGATTTGTAATGATGGATAAAATTGGGAAATCATGAAGAGGTCAATTATGGTGAAAAAAATGATTTCGTGGATGGGCGCGTTGTGCGCCTTGGCAGGTTCTGCCTATGCTGCTTCTGCAACGGTGTGGAGTGCGGCAGATGGAAACGGTACGGTGCCTCCGGTGAACGGCTGGTATTCTTACCCCGATGCAAAGGCTACCGCAGCTGAAGCGGCTGGCGCAAAGGCTACGCTTACCACGGCGACGGACAAAAGCAAAGTGCTTACTTTGTCTGTGAGCAAGACGAATACAAGTAGCGCTGCCGGTATGGGTTTTGCATGGGCAAAAAGCAACGGCGTGATTTCGCTCGAAGATTATGCAGGCGTATGTCTGACTTATACCGCAGAAGTCCCGTTCAGACTGGAATTCAAGCAGTCGACCATTAAGGATTACGACTTTTACGGTGCAATGATTCCGGCCGCAACAAAAATGACGACGACCTTTATTGCGTTCGCGGATTTGGAACAGGAAGGATGGGGTGCCGTAAAGGCCTTGGACCTTACCAAGCAACAGGCTCTCCAGTTTGGTTACAAGCAGGCCTTTGTGGCTGACTACGGAACAACGAATACTATATCGGTTTCTGCAGTATGGCTGGGATCCAATTGCGAACAGCATGCTCCGGAACTTGGCGCTGGCTTTGCTGCTGGCGACGAAGTGGTTCTGAATGAAGGTGATACCTTGAAACTCGACCTTACCAAGGTGTTTGTCGATGCTGACGAAGACGAACTCGCTTATGTGGTAGAAATTGATGATTCAAAGCTCGTTTTGCTTGCTGATACGCTTTACAAAAAGACAAAAAAACTCAATTTGATTACGAAGTCGAATCCGGTGGGTTCTACGACTGTCACCATTACGGCTACCGATCCCACGAAAAAGTCGGTGGTCTATGAATTTGCGATTGCTACGGTTGACCGCGAAAATCCGCCGGTTGCTGTAAATGATGCCTATACTGTCAAGGAAGAAGTCAAGCTGACCAAGTCTACCATCTTGACGGGTGTTTTGGCAAACGACTACGATCCCGATGGAGGAACGGACTTCAAGGCTGAACTTGTTTCAAAAACGAAGCATGGCTCCTTGACTTTTGATTCGACGGGTGCATTCACCTACATTCCGGATGAAAACTTCTTTGGCGCAGATACCTTCACCTATCGCCTGATTGAAACCAAGACCGAAGAACCTGTAGCGGGCAATGTGGCTAATGTCGTGATTACGGTGACTAACGTGGATGACCCGCTGATTGTCGGTATCGCTCCGGGTTTAACCCTTACCCTTGGCGAAAAAGTCTATAAACTGAGCGATACGCTCGTACTGGCTGAAGATTTTGAGCCGGTGTCTGTCACGATTCCGCAAGACAGCTTGATCTTTGTCGACCCGGATGTGACTGGTTTCTTGACTCCGCTCGTTAAGTCTAGTGGAGTTGTCACGGCTAAGTACGGTACCTTTGGCGAAAACCATGTGATTGACCTGGAACCTGTTGCTAACGTAAATGGCGTGGCCAAGGTGACTTTGTATGCAGTCGATGGCAAGGATACGGCAAGTGTGTCTTTCTATGTGATGGTGACTCCAGAGAACGATCCGCCGGTTGCCAATGCAGACACGTACGAAGTTCTGCAGGATACCGTGAATGCTATTACTGCGAAGAAGGGCGTGCTTGCTAACGACAAGAACCCCGACAATGCCAAGTCTACACTTAAGGCCATCTTGATTGAACAGGCTACTTATGGAGAGGTCGTGCTTGCCGAAGACGGCTCGTTCACCTACAATGCTCCCAAAGAAGAAGGGGAGGACGTGTTTGTCTATGTTGTCGTGAATGCCGAAGGCGATACCTCTGCACCGGCATTGGTGACGCTCAATGTCGTGTACAGGAACAGGGCGCCGGTTGTTAAGGAAGGCGTTGCCGATACGGTGGGCACCCGCCTTGCTGCACTGTTAGAAGATTTCAAGGTAGTGAACTACAGCAAGCTTGAAATGCAGAGCTGGTTCTCTGACGATAGCACCGCCGTGACCAAGCTGACGTTCTCTGTCAGAAGTGACGATAGCCTCACGAGCCCGGTTATTGCTACTAACGGATACCTGCAGGTCAAGCCGATGAAGGATGCCTGTGGCGAGGCCAAGATCATTTTGACCGCCAAGGATGCCGAGGGTGCGGGAACGGATCTTGAAATCCCGGCGGTCATTGAATGCGTGAACGACAAGCCTGAACCGAAAAAGACTGTCGACACGGTGTTTGTGGGTGCCAAGACGACGTTGCTTGATACCATTGACTTGAGCGTCTTCTTTAAAGATGCAGATGGCGATACGTTGACCTATTCCGCATCGACGAACAAGACCATGGCCAATAAGGTGGATTGTGAGATTCAGGGTAACCTGATGATTGTGAATACCAAGAAGGATTTGACCCTCGAATCGGGCACTGCAGTTCCGTTCACCGTCATTGCCCATGATGCTCAGGATTCCAGTTCCTTCATTCTTCGCGTGATGCTGAGTGCGGACCCCAAGACTTCTATTGGTTCGACGATTGTCGCTGCTCCGAAGATGAACTGGCAGAACGCTATCCTTGCAAACCGTGGCGCAGTCGCCCTGTTCGATATGCAGGGCCGCGTGATGTGGAAGGCCAAACTCCCGGTCAGCGAAGCTGACGTGCGTAACGCAGCCGCTCAGGTGCAGGGCAGAAAGATACTGCAAGTGAACAAGCAGACTTGGACGATTAAATAGTAGACAGTAGTCTGTAGGAAGTAGACAGTAAAGGCTCCGCAATGCGGAGCCTCTTTTATATTCAGGTGACATGGCAGATAGACCCAGAGGGCCACTGCCTACTGTCTACTTCTAACTTCCTACTTCACCAGCGCTTCGGTGTCGAGGGCGATGAGAAGTTCTTCGTTCGTTGCAACGACCATGGCGGTCGGGGTGCCGTCCTTACTGATGATGTGGCCGGATTCCTTGCCGTTCTTTTCGTTGCGGGCTTCGTCGATCTGGTAGCCGAGAATCTTGAGGTTGTCCATGGCCATCTTGCGGACGAGCTTGCTGTTCTCGCCGATACCGCCGGTGAATACGAGCGCGTCGATGCGGGGGAGAGCCATGGCGATGCCGCCGATTTCGCGGGTGAGCCTGTAGGCGAATGTTTCGAGGGCGATCTGTGCACCCACGTGGCCTTCGCTTGCGGCCTGCGTCAGGGTGCGCATGTCGTTAGAGAGTCCGGAGAGGCCGAGCAGGCCCGATTCCTTGTTCACGAGCTTGTCGAGGCGGTCAATGTCGTAGCCGTATTTTTTGCTGATGAAGAAGAGGATGGCCGGGTCAAGGGAGCCGGAGCGGGTGCCCATGATGAGGCCCTCGAGCGGGGTGAAGCCCATGGTGGTGTCAACGCACTGGCCGTTCAAAATGGCGGAGCAGCTGGAACCGTTACCGAGGTGAGCCGTGATGAAGCAGCAGTCTTCCGGCTTTTTGCCGAGAATCTTGGCGGCTTCGCCGGTCACAAAGCGGTGGCTTGTGCCGTGTGCGCCGTAGCGGCGGATCTTGTCTTCTTCGTAGAACTTGTAGGGGATGCCGTAGAGGTAAGCCTTGCGCGGCATGGTCTGGTGGAAGGCGGTGTCGAACACGGCGACCTGCGGGAGGCCCGGGAAGAACTTGGTGGCGCATTCCATACCGGTAGCGTGTGCCGGTTCGTGGAGCGGGGCGAACAGGGTAATGCTACGGATGTAGTCGATGACTTCCTGCGTGACGCGCTCGCTCTTGACGTACTTGCCGCCGTGCACCACACGGTGGCCGATGGCTTCGATGGTGTCGGTGAGCTTCTGTTCGGCGAGGAACTTCTGTACCTCGGCAACGGCTTCGGCGTGGGTCGGGCAGTCGAAATTGAAGTCGATGTTGCCTTCGGGGCCCTTGGCCTTCACGTGGCCGTTCACGCCGATATTTTCGACGAGGCCGCTGGAGATGGATTCTTTGGTCTGGGTGTCGATAACGGCGAACTTGACCGAGGAGCTGCCGCAATTAAGAACGAGTACGCGCATATTAAAAAACCTTGGTAATTGATTATGGGAGAAAAAATAGCATTTTAGGGGGCCGCTGGCTTTGGGGGCGGGAAAAATGGCCGTTTTGGGTCGACTTTGAAAAATTGCCTAAAATAGGTTGCCTATTTTAGGCAATTTTTGTATATTAGTATAGAGAGGTCTTTATGCAAGAAAATCCGTTCATTGTCAAAGGGTATAAATCGCCGGCCTATTTCTGCGACAGAGATGACGAAACTGCCGCTATTATATTGAATATTCAGAACGGTGCCGATACGACACTGGTCTCTCCGCGTAAGTACGGAAAGACGGGATTGATTTTGCATACCTTTGCCGAAATGAAGCGTCGGCGCCTGAATTACGAAACTCTCTATGTTGACATATTCGCGACGTTGACCTTGGAAGATTTTACCAAGACCCTGGCAGAAGCCATCCTGATCAAATTTCCTGAAAAGACATCTATTGGCAAAGGGTTCGTAACTTTTTTGAAGACGCTTCGCCCCACGCTTACTTATGATTCCATTTCGGGTTCGCCGCAGTTGCGGTTTAACTACGGAACCGTTTCGGAAAAGGAATGGACTCTCAAAAGTCTGCTTGAATTTTTGAATACCCGCGAAAAGCCGGTTGTGTTGGCGTTTGACGAATTCCAACAAATTACGGAGTATCCCGAAAAGACAGCCGAAGCCTTGCTTAGAACTTATACGCAGTCTATGCAAAACATTCGTTTTATATTCTGTGGCAGTAAGAAGAAGTTGATGGCCGAAATGTTTACAAGTGCGGGTCGTCCGTTCTTTTCTAGCACCAAACTGCTGACACTTGGAAAAATCGATTCCGATAAGTATGCTGAATTTATTCGGGGCCATTTTTCCGAGGTGGGAAGAACGATTGATGCCGGTGCTGTTGATTGGATTTTGGAGTGGACGCGTCGCCACACATTTTATACCCAGACCCTTTGCAACGAAGTGTTTGCTGTCGGTGGCAACGTGACTATTGATGTGGTGAAAAATGCCGCAAACAGGATTCTAGAAAGAGAATCCGATTACTTTTTGCAGTACCGAGAACTCCTTACTCGTCAGCAATGGTTGCTTTTGGTGGCCGTTGCAAAAGAAGGTAGCGTGAGTAAGCTGACATCAACCGTGTTTTTGAAGAAATACAACATTGGTAGCTCCACGAACGCTCGCCGTGCGGCAGAATCCTTGCAAGAAAAGGAATTGCTGTTGACGCTTGAATCCAAAGAAAAACAGGAATACCAAGTTTATGATGTATTCCTGTCTCGCTGGCTGGAACGGGAGTTTTAAGGAACTGTAGGATTTCTAAATTTATGCAAATGTTCAAGAAAATTGCAGAGTTTGACAACCGGGTTTCGGTCTATTGGACGAACCGGCATTTTTCCGCGAAGACGACGAAGTTCCTCAAGTTTTACGTGCGCCTGGGCGACGGCTACATTTGGGGCATTTTTGCACTGGTGCTCTTTTTGCATTTGGGCTGGTCGGCGTTTTGGCCGATTTTGGCGCAGGCTTTGGTAGCGGTGGTGGTATCGCTTGGCTTGTACGAGGGCGTAAAGCTTTCTACCAAGCGGCCGAGGCCCTTTGCGGCCAATCCACAGATTAAAGCGGAGGTTCCGCCGCTTGACAAGTACAGCTTTCCGTCGGGACACACGATGAACAACCTGGCGGTGGCCTCGGCGGTGTTTTATGTGGTGCCGCAGTACGGCTGGATCATGATGCTCTTGCCACTCACATGGGGACTTTTGCGCGTGTACTTTGGCGTGCACTGGCTCACGGATATTATTTGCGGTTTCTTGCTGGGCGTTTTAAGTTTTGCAATTGCGAATGTAATCTGGGTTCTTTGCTCGCCGACTGTTCTTGCGGCGATCGGTGTCGGGGCTTAGATGGAATTTGTACCGGTTGCGAAGTTTTTTGAATCCCTTGCCGCTGACGAACGCGTATTCCTTTTGATTCGTCACGGGGAACGCAGGCATATAACTCCTGAGGATCCTGACTTTGGTGCGCATGTGGGCCTTACGGAGCGTGGGCGCGAGCAGGCCCTGTCGCTTGGCAAGTGCATTCCTGCCGAGGGCGATATGAGTTTCTTTTCGAGCCCGGTGGGGCGCTGCGTTGAAACGGCTTTGAATATTGGCCTTGGACGCGGTGTCGAAAATCCGCAAGTGCAGCCGCTTGATTGCCTCGCAGAATACTTTGTTCAAGATTACGATGAATACACCAAGGTCTTACGCGCCGGTTTTTACGAAGGTATTTGCCAGTGGCTGCAAAATGAAACTGCTGGTAAACCACGCGGCGATAAAGAAGCGTTTGCGCCTCTGGCCGCGCGTTCCGAAGAAATGCTTGCGATGATGCTTGAAAAAGGCTACGTCCGCTTTAACATTTTTGCGACGCATGACGCCTGGATTGTGCCTTGCCTTACGCACTTTTGCAAGATGACCTTTACGCCGCAACGTTGGATGAATTATCTGACGGGAATGGCCGTGGTTGCTGATGCGCAGAAGAATGTGAAGCGCATTGAGCCCGTGACGGGCCTTGATACCGGCTGGTTATCGTTTTAAACTATAACAAACCAAAGAAAAATAGTATAACCAAATAGCTTATTTTTGGTTGACAGCGTTATTGTTTTTGTCTATATTATCCCTACGAAAATAGTAGGAAAGTGTAAATGACTCAAAAAATGATGAACAAGTGTTGTTTCTGTTGGGGTCGATGTCGAACGGGCGACTAGTTTTTAGGCTTTTATCTAAAACAGATTCCCGCTCGGCTATGTCTCCGGAGCGGGATTTTTTATTCGAATTTAAACATTAAAAGGCGCAAGGCGCTAAAGGACTTCAAAAAATGTCAAATTCAAAATACATTGAAACGAAACTCATTCACGGCGGCATCGATGGCGACAAGGTCACGGGAGCCGTTAACGTGCCCATCTACCAGACTTCTACCTACAAACAGGCGGGTCTCGGCGAAAATACCGGTTGGGAATATTCCCGCACGGGTAACCCCACGCGCGCAGCGCTCGAAGCATTGATTGCCGACCTTGAAGGCGGTGTCGCGGGCTTTGCTTTTGGTAGCGGCATGGCGGCGACTTCTACGGTACTTTCGCTTTTTAAACAGGGCGACCGCATCATCATCTCCAGCAATGTCTACGGTGGAACCTTCCGCGTTTTAGACAAGGTTTTCAAGAACCTCGGCATTACCTATTCTATCGAAGATACCACCGACTTGGCAGCGCTCGATACCAAGGTGACGCCCGATGTAAAGGCTTTCTTTATCGAAAGCCCGGCAAACCCGCTCCTGACCGTGACGGACTTGGCCGGGGTTGCTGCGATTGCGAAGAAGCACGGAATTTTGACCATTGTCGACAACACCTTCATGACTCCTTACTTGCAGCGCCCGCTGGAACTTGGTGCCGACATCGTGGTGCATTCTGCGACCAAGTACTTGGGCGGCCACAGCGATGTGGTGGCAGGCCTTGCGGTAACGAACAACAAAGAAATCGCAGAAAAGCTTGCGTTCAATCAGAATGCCGTGGGTGCGGTGCTCGGCCCCTTCGATTCGTTCCTCCTGATTCGCGGTATCAAGACGCTTGGCGTGCGCCTCGATCGTCATACCGAAAACGCGGAACGCATTGCCCGCTACCTGGAACAGCACGAAGCCGTAAAGCATGTGTACTATCCGGGACTTCCGACTGCTCAGGGCTACGAAATCAACAAGAAACAGGCCAAGAACGGCGGCGCCATGATTTCGTTCGAACTTTACGAAAACTACAACATCAAGAAATTCTTCAAGGCATTGCAGCTGATTTCGCTGGCCGAAAGTCTGGGTGGCGTCGAAAGCCTCGTATGCCATCCGGCCACCATGACCCATGCCTCTATTCCGAAGGAAATTCGTGAGAAGGTGGGCATTACCGACGGACTCATTCGTTTGTCTGTAGGTATTGAAAAAGTCGATGACATTATCTTGGATTTGAACGCCGGCATTAACGCCGCAAAGGAAGCGTAATATGCATTACTACGAATCAATGCAATCTTTAATCGGGAAGACTCCGCTTGTAAAGCTTACGCACGTGGGACTTCCCGAAGGCGTAAACCTGTTTGCCAAACTGGAACTCTGGAACCCCTCGGGCAGCGTGAAGGACCGCACCGGCCTTTACATGGTGAACGACGCGATTGAAAAGGGTCTCCTGAAACCGGGTGGAACCATTGTGGAAGCCACCGCAGGTAACACCGGCCTCGGCATCGCCTTCGCGGCACTCAACCGCGGCATCCGCGTGATATTCGTGGTGCCAACCAAGTTCTCGCAAGAAAAGCAGACGCTCATGCGCGCCCTCGGTGCAGAACTCATCAACACCCCCCGCGAAGACGGAATGCTCGGCGCCGAAAAGAAGGCCGAAGAACTCCTGACGCAAATTCCGGGCTCTGTTTCGCTCAGACAGTTCCGCAACATGGCGAACCCGCTGGCACATTACGAAACCACCGGCCCCGAAATCTACGAAGATTTGGACGGACAAATCGACTACGTGGTCGCAGGCGCAGGCAGTGGCGGCACCTTCAGCGGAATCCTTAAGGCGCTCAAGGAAAAGAACCCAAACATCAAGGGCGTGCTCGCAGACCCCATCGGCTCTACCATGGGCGGCGGCGAGCATGGCGACTACAACATCGAAGGAATCGGCAACGACTTTATCGCCGACACCATGGACATGTCGCTCGTAGATCAGGTCATCAAAATCAACGATGACGACGCCTTTGGCGGCGCTCGCGAACTCGCCAAGAAAGAAGGAATCTTCGCAGGCTCCTCTTCGGGTGCCGCGTTCACCGCAGCCAAAAAACTCATCGCCTCGGGTGCCCGCGGAAACATCGTGTTCGTAGCCCCCGACCGCGGCGACCGTTACTTTAGCAAGGGATTGTACGAGTAAAAGTCACTAGTTGATATTGCCTCTGTCTTCAAAACTCCACCAGATTGGTGGAGTTTTTTTGATGCGGATGTAATAGTTTTCTTTTATAACAAACCATAGTTAAATAGTATGCGTTTATGCCTTGAAAAGGGCGAATTCTTATTCTATCTTAAAGCCTACAAAAATGGTAGGGAATAAAACCTAGCATAACAAAACAATCGGTGCGAAGCACCACAAGGAGAGTATAAACAATGGCAAGAGTACATTTAAAACAACCGAATGAATTGACTGGCGAAGCAAAGGCTGCTTACGAAAAGCTGGAAGCTGCAGGCAAGGTGACCAACATGAAGTTGGTGATGCTCCAGGATTACGGCATCTACAAGGCTTTCATGGGCTGGTACGATGCTTGGGAAAGTCTCGAAAAGACGGTGGGTCTGCGTGCTGCAACGATTTTTGCACACTCGGTTTCTACGACGAACGGCTGCCTTCTTTGCTCGCTGTTCTTCATTAGCGATTTGAAGGCTCTGGGTCTCGATCCGAACAACTTCGAAACTTCGGAAAACGAGAAGCTTTTGCAGCAGCTGGGCCAGCAGATTGTGAAGGATCCGACAAAGGTTCCGGACGAACTTTTCGAAGGTCTCCGCAAGTTCTATACCGACGAACAGATCATCATTATCGTGGGCTTTGGCGCTCAGATGCAGGCGACGAACAACTTCAATTCTGTCTTGGGCGTCGACGTTGACAAGCGTCTGTTGCCTTTGAAGGAGCTGTTCAAGCCCGCTACTTGGAGAGAAAATATCAAGTAATTTGTACTCTCCGTACAACCTGGCGCTCCTGGAAATATTCGAAGTCCATTTTCAGGGGCGCCTTTTTTGAAAGAGGAATTCACGATGGTAAACAATCTCAAAATTTATCTGACCGCTTTGCTCGCTTTTGGCTTTGCCCTGTTGGCCGGAGCATGCGGTAACGAAAAAGCGGAAAAACAGGAAGCCCCGCAGGCAGAAAAATCCCAGTTCAAGTTCGGTACTTTGGAACTCCCGATTTTGGACGGTTCCTTGTGCGGTGCGCCTTTCTACGTGGCTAAGGAAAAGGGATTCTTTGCCGAAGAAGGAATTGATGCCAAGTTGATCGCCGCTGATGGCGAAACGCGTAAGCTGGGCCTTAGCAAGGGCACTTATGCGCTCACGAATTCTGATTTCCAGTTTTTCCAGGCGATTGAAAACGGCGTCGATATCAAGATTGTCGATGGTATTCACATCGGTTGCATCAAGGTGCTTGTAAAGAAGGGCTCGCCCTACAAGACTGCTGCTGATTTGAAGGGCAAGAAGATTGCTGTCGATGAAATCGGCGGCACGCCGCATCAGGCTGCAAGCCTTTGGCTCTCGCTGGGAGGTGTTTCGACCAAACCCGAAGATAATCAGGTGCAGTTCTTGCCTTATGCCGATGGTAACCTTGCGCTCGAAGCTTTGGAACAGGGACAGATTGATGCCGCTGCCATTTGGGATCCGCTCGCTTCTGCTTACGAAAAGTCGGGCAAGGCCGACGTGATTATGGATGTGGCGAAGGACCCGGTGTTTGACGGTCGCTACTGCTGCTTCATTTATGTGTCTGCCAAGATTCTGAAGGAAGAACCGGCGAAGATTGCAGCACTCTTGCGTGCGATTCACAAGGCGGAAGCCTGGATTGCCGAACACCCTGAAGAAACGGTTGACATTATTGCCGAAGGCAAGTATTCCGAAATCGAAGACAAGCCGCTGGCTGTTGAACTGATTAAGAGTTATGTGTACACTTCGCTGGAACAACGCAAGACTCTTGGCCGCGACGTGAAGGGCGACTTGCGTTACTTTAGCGAACAGCTCAAGAAGATTGGCTACCTCACGCAGGATCCCGACCAGTTTGTCGCGAATCTGTACGAAGAAGTCGATTTGAACAAGTAATCGAAATTCCTTGTTGCTTAGCGCCCGCAAGGGCGCATTTTTAAAAATTTTACGGAGAGTTGAATGAACATTGTTTTGACGATTTCAGGTTTCCTGATCGCCTTCTTGGTAAACTTGCTTTTTCCGCAGGTGGCCGAAAATGTGCGAATCAAGGAATATGTTTTTGGCGGGTTTAGAGTTGACGACAATTTGGCATACCGCTTAGTTTTGCTTGCCATTATTGCCTATTACGCGGTCTATACGGTGGTGCTGTTTGTCCGCAAGGCGAGTGCAGATAAGGTGGCAAAATTTTTCGCGGGTGCGAAGTTCCGTTTCGCGGTTGGCTTGGCGCTTGCGGCGTGGGATATTCTTGGAACCAAGTTGCTGTTTTTGCCGCAGCCGTTTTTCCCTGGGCCTGCGATTATTATGGATGCCTTTATTGGCGATACCAAATTCATTTGGCAGAATACGCTTTACTCGTTGCGTCTTTTTGTAGCCGGATTTTCGGTGGGCGTGGTGACGGGTGTGTTAACGGGTGTACTGATCGGCTGGTATCCGAAGGCTCGTTACTGGATTTTGCCGGTGCTCAACATTTGCGGCGTGATTCCGGCAGTGGCATGGATGCCTTTTGCCTTGACGCTTTTCCCGACTTCGTTTGCGGCGGCGACTTTCTTGATTGCGATTTGCTCCTGGTTCCCGGTGGCGACCATGACGGCCGACGGGGTGCAGGGTACGCCGAAGTCGTTGTTTGAACTTTCGCGCACTTTTGGCGCGGGGCAGCTGTACCAGATTTTCCATATTGCGATTCCCCATGCGATGCCGCAGATTTTTACGGGTATTATGACGGCGGCTGCGTTTGGTTTTACGACGCTCGTGATGGCCGAAATGATGGGGCAGCCGGGTGGCCTTGGCTACTACATTAACACTTCGAAGGTCTGGAGCGCTTATTACAAGGTATTCGCTGCGATTGTCGTGATGGCAGTGCTGTTCTCGGCGATTTTGAAAGTGGTTGGCGCAGTACAGCGTTATGTGCTTCGCTGGCAGAAAGGCGTCGTGCGATAGGAGGCTTTGATGACGGATATTTTAGATAAAGAAAAAATCTTGAAGATTCGCGATGTAAACCGCTCCTTTATCGATGAACGCACGGGCGAACCGCGGCAGATTTTGAAAGATATCAATCTTTCTGTTTTTGAGGGCGAATTCATTTCGATTCTGGGTGCATCGGGTTGCGGTAAAACGACGCTTTTGCGCTTGATTGCGGGGCTTGACCCGGTTCAAGAGGGCAAGATTATTCTTGATGGTGAACCGGTGCATGGGCCAGATTCCAAGCGCGGTTATGTGTTCCAGCAGGGTTGCCTTTTCCCGTGGCTCACGGTAGAAGATAACATCGCGATGGGTCTCAAGATTCGTGGCGTTTATAAGCAGAATAAGGGTAAGGTTCACGATTTTATCGAAAAAATCGGTCTTGGCGGATTCGAAAAGAATTTCCCGCACCAGATTAGTGGCGGTATGGCGCAGCGCGTGGCAATTGCGCGTGCGTTGATTAATGATCCTGAAATCTTGTTGCTCGATGAACCCATGGGGGCGCTGGATTCGTTTACCCGTGCAGACATCCAGAACTTGCTTTTGGAACTTCGCAAGGAACGCAATACCACGATGATTTTGGTGACCCACGATATTGACGAAGCGCTTTATTTGTCTGATCGTATCGTGATTATGACGCCGCGTCCGGGGCGCATTAGCGAGGTGCTTGAAATTCGCGACAGCTTCCCGCGTGAAAGAGGCTCGGCGCAGTTCCTGGAAAAACGCCGCAATATTTTGGAACGCTTTAATCTTGCACGTTCCAATACGGCGCCGGAATACGTCATTTAGTCTAGATGGATTTGTTATCGGAAAAATTGATAACGAGCGCTAAAAACAAAGTATTGGACAGCGACTAAAATTGCACCTATATTTGTTCCAAAAATTAAGGAGAGTACTATGTCAAATAACGTTAGTTATGTGGCGGGAGAAAATGCCGCCTCTTATGAAAAGGCCCGAAAGTATAACCTGTTTTCTTTCGCGAATGCCCCCCATAAAGATTACAAGCCGTTCTTTGTAGACCATGCCGACGGTATCTACGTTTACGATGGTGCAGGCAAGGAATACATCGATATTGCGTCGGAACTGGTGAACGTGAATATCGGCTTTAATAACCGCCACATTATTGAAGCGGTGCAAAAGCAGGTGGAACGTTTGGCTTACATCGCTCCGCGTCATGCCTTTGCCGAAGCTGGCGAACTCAGCGAACTCTTGATTGAAAAGATTGCCCCGAAGAACATGAAAAAGGTGCTGTTTACACTGGGTGGCTCCGAAGCGAATGAATTTGCCATTCGTTTTGTGAAGGCGTTTACGGGCCGCGACAAGATTTTCTCGAAGTATGAATCTTATCACGGAAGCACTTACGGTGCGTCGAGCTTGACGGGCGAAAGCGAACGCGCTTCGCTGTTCCCGACGATTCCCGGATTCATCAAGTATCCGGCTCCGCACCTTTACGGTTACGATATCAAGTTCAAGACCGAAGAAGAAGCGACCAAGCATTTCCTTTCTCGCCTGGAATACCAGATTCAGCAGGAATGCCCGGAATCGGTGGCGGCTGTGTTTATTGAATCGGTCACGGGTTCTAACGGCGTTTATCTTTACCCCAAGGGATACCTGAAGGGTGTCCGCGAAATCTGCGACAAGTACGGAATTTTGATGGTGTGCGACGAAGTCATGAGTGGCTTCTTGCGCACGGGTGAATGGTTCGCTTGCCAGGCCGACGGCGTGGAACCGGACTTGATTACTTTTGCAAAGGGTGTGAACAGCGCTTACGCTCCGCTCGGCGGCGTGCTCATTAGCGAAAAGATTGCGAATTATTATGAGGAAAATGCCTTTACCGCAGGGCTTACCTATAATGCGCATCCGCTCGGCGTTGCGGCGGCTATTGCCTGTATCGAAGAATATTTCCGCTTGGATGTCAAGGGCAATGTGAAAAAACAGGAACCCCTTTTGAAGAAAAAACTTGCGGAACTCAAGGCAAAGCACCCTTCTGTTGGTGACGTGCGTTCTGTGGGTCTCTTCGGTGCCATCGAATTCAGCTACAGCAAGGATCATAAGGACGTGATTCGCAAGAATGCAGCGGGTGAACCCTTCCTTGGAAACTTCATCACGAAACTCCGCAACGATTACGGCATTCTCACGATGGGCGGCGGCTCCACGATTATTGTGGCTCCTCCGCTGATTATCAACGAAGCCCAAATCGAAGAAATCTTTGCTCGTCTGGACAAAGCGATTAGCGAATACGCCGACGGTTTAATAAAATAATCATCTCCAATTCTATCATGGCGGACTCAATTGAGTCCGCCATTTAAATTTCTTTGTGCCATAAACTAAAGGTGACTGCTGAATGCAGCCACCTTTTAGGTTTTACTATGGTTATAATCGCGCTATTGGATTGCGACGAAGGCCTGTTCTAGGTCAGCAATCAAGTCGTTCACATCTTCGAGACCAATCGAAAGGCGGATGGTTTCGGAATGGATGTCGGCTAGTTCCTGGGCGCGTTCCGGGAGCTCGATGTGGGTGGTTGTAGACGGGTTGATAATGAGCGAACGGGCGTCACCGATATTTGCCTGGAAACTGAAAACTTTAACGGCTTCCAAGAACTTGATAATGGTTGCGCGGTCGTTCTTTTTAAGGCCAAAACTCAGGATTGCTCCGGCACCCTTGGGGAAATACTTGGCGGCGAGCGCCTTGTACTTGCTGTTTTTTGCGTGCGGGTGATTGACCCAAGAAACCTCGGGGCGCGTTTCCAAAAATTCTACAATTTTTTCAGCAGACTTTACCGATTTCGAAAGACGTTCCGAAAGGGTTTCAATTCCAAGAAGCACCAGGTAGGAATTGAACGGGGCGATGGCACCGCCCAGGTAATTCAGGTGAATGGCGCGGATACGGCCGGTGAATGGCGTATTCGGGAACACGTCGTAAAAACTGCGGGGTACGCCCTGCTGCGACACCAAGAAATGCGGCTGGCCGTCAAACTGCGGGAACTTTCCGTTTTTCCAGTTGAACTTGCCGTTTTCTACAATGGCACCGGCAATCACGTTTCCGTGACCCGTAAGGCCCTTGGTGGCCGAATAAACAACCACGTCGGCGCCAAAATCAAAGGGGTTCAGCAAGTAGGGGGTTGCCACCGTGTTGTCGACAATCAGCGGAATTCCATGCTTGTGGGCGATATTTGCGATCGCTTCGATATCCAGAATGGTGGCGTTCGGGTTGGTGATCGATTCGATGTAGATTACCTTGGTGTCTTCTTTAACGAGTGCCTCGAAATTTGCCGGATCGTCAGGGTTTTCTACAATGTCATACTTGACGCCCGTCTCTCCGAAGATTTGTTCGAAACTATCGAAAGATCCGCCGTAAGAACGAGCTGTTGCAAGGATTCTGCCTTTGCCTGCTGTGACGTTCAAAAGCGAATACGTAACCGCTGCCATGCCCGAAGAAAGCGTGACAGCTCCGGTTGCTCCCGGGTGGAGTGCCGTAAGGCGCGCATCAAGTACATCCGTTGTCGGATTAGAAAGTCGTGTATAAAGTGCTTCGGCGCTGTCGAAATAAAACAGATCGTCGCTACGCTTTACGGTGTCGAGCGTAAATGCGGTTGTCTGGTAAATGGGCACCGAAACGGCGTGGTTGTGTTCAGCAGGATTATAGCCTGCGTGCAATTTAAGCGTATCAAAAGAAAATTGATTTGACATTATACTCTCCTTAATTTTTTTTGAAAGCAAATATAGATGTGGTTTTTGATAGCGTCCAATACTTAATTCTTATGCCGAATTATTGAATTTTTCTATATGTGCGACGCTGTTGAATTTGTCTGTGTTATAATAAAAACCTATAACAAATCATAGTGATATAGTATTGGACATTTTCGGTATACCTTTTTAATTTATGCACCGAAAATTTTTAAGGAGAGTGCCATGAAACAGTACAAAGTATTTGTTGTTGCTAATCTTATTTTCGGCGTATTGCTGATTGTACTTACCAAGTTGATTTTGCCTGTTTGCCATCCGATGGGTGGTGGAACCATGAGCTGTGAAATTTCGACGACGGTAGATGCTTTTTTAGGACTTGCGTTGCTAGCAAATGCCGTCGTTGCTGCGGGGCTCCTTAAAAAGAAAGCACATGTTATTCTTTCTGCAGTAACGCTTGTGGTGGGTGTTTTTGTTTCGCTTGTGCCAACGGTAATTGTCGGAACATGCCAGCACGCTCAAATGGCATGTCACGTGATAACGGGTCCGGTACTTGCTGTTTTTGGTGTGCTGATTGCACTTTTTGCGGCGCTGAATTTGATTTACTTAAAACTGAGGAGGCGAAATGAACAAGACTGATTTGAATTTGATTATTGAAAATTACTTGCGAAACCCTTTCCGTAGTTTTGGGCTTTCACTTTTGATTGCTTTGCTCGCCTCGGTGCTTTTGGTGGGCGGGCTTTTGTCGTTTTCGCTTTCAAAGGGCCTGAATCGCCTTTCGTCTCGCTTGGGGGCCGATGTCATTGTGATTCCGCAGGGGACCGAGATTAATGATCAATCGGTTCTTTTGCAGGGCGATTCAAAGTATGCCTATTTGCCGCAGGGCTCGCTGGAATTTATTCGTGGCCTTGACGGCGTAGAAATTGCGACGCCGCAGTATTTTTTGACCACCTTGAATTCTAGCTGCTGCGAACAGAAAGTCATGATTATCGGTTTCGAGCCGGCTTCTGATTTTGTGATTCAGCCCTGGATTCACGAGGTCCTTACGGATAAACTCCCTAAGGGTGCTATCGTGGTGGGCAGTGAAATTAGCGTGGGCGAGAAAAGGACTGTCAGGTTCTTTGACCATGAATACCCTGTGGCGGCCAGTCTTGAACCGGTTGGCAACAAGTTGGATCAGGCCGTTTTTGTAGATGTGGCAACACTTGCCGATATCCGCGAGGCGGCTAAGGCCAAGGGCGTGATTTTCTTGCATCAAGATGTCAAGTCCGAGGGCTCGGATTCGCCGATTTACTCCAGCGTTTTAATTAAATTGCGCGCAGGGGCCGATATCGAGCGCCTCTCTCGAGAAATTCATACCCGCTTTGACGGCGTGCAGATTCGCACCCGCAAAGATTTGTTCTCGGGTCTTGAAAAGTCGGCGAATTTCTTGCAGATTGTGGTGTGGTCAATCGTGGCCCTTTTCTTGGTGATTGCGGTTGCCGCGATTGTGATTTCGTTTTCACTGTCGACTCGCGAACGCAGGCGTGAATATGCGCTTTTGCGAATTGTGGGTTATGCCCGCAAACGTTTAAGGACTCTTGTGCTGGGCGAATCGCTGCTGGTTTCGGCGGTAGGAACGTACATTGGCTTGCTGCTTTCGAGCGTGACGTTTTTCACTTTTAAAATTTGGATTGGCGAACATGTGAACGTGCCCTTTATTGTTCCTGGAAATGCCGAAATCGCCGCTGTTTACGCTGTGGTGGTTTTGCTTTTGCATTCGGTGGGGCCGTTGGCTGTTTATGGTGTGGCAAATAAGGTGAGCAAGATTGATGCCTACGCCGCTTTGAGGGAGGTAGAACATTGATTTTAAACGTCTCTAATTTATATAAAACCTATATCCGTCGCGGCGAAGAATTTAACGCAGTTGATAATGTGGAATTTTTTGCCTGGTCCGGTGATTTCTCGGTAATCTATGGCGAATCCGGAAGCGGAAAGAGTACGCTTTTATCGCTCCTTTCGGGAATCAATCGCCCCTCGCAGGGATCTATCATTTTTAATGGTGTTGATTTTGCAAGTTTGACAGATGCTGAACTTTCCGCAATTCGTAACGATAAAATCGGCTACATTCCACAAGAATCCGTTTTCTTGCCGCAATTTACCGTGCTTGAAAATATCTTCTTGCCGCGGGCGATTCGCGAGGGCAATAAGGTTGAGGTGAGGGATATTTCGGAATTGGTTGATATTGATATTCATTCAAAACTCGAAACTCTCGGCATTGTCCATTTGGTGAATGAAATGCCGGCGGAACTTTCGGGTGGCGAACTCAAGCGAGCCTCGATTGTGCGCGCTCTTGTCAACAATCCCGATATCGTGATTGCTGACGAACCGACCAGCAACCTTGACGAAACTAATGCCAAGATTGTCTTTGACCTTTTGGGGGAACTTGCGCAGTCGGGAACGTCGGTACTTGTGGCTACCCATGATCCTCGCGGCTTCAAGTATGGCGACCGCATTTACACCATGCACAAGGGGAGACTCTTGCCGAACGGTGAATCTGATTACGGCGGATTATAAATAAATCAATATTAAGTGATGTTGCCCTCGACTCGGTCGGGGGCATTTTCGTTATAAAAATTTTTGATAATTCCGCATAAAAACAAAGTATTAGAAAAACTGTAAGTCCCTTTCTATTTTTCGCATTGAAATTTATAAGGAGAGTGATTCACATGTCAATTAAAACATCGAAAAAGTCAAGTAAAATTTCAACAGATGTTACAAATCCGGCGAATTGGAATTTCGGCACCAAGTGCCTGCAGGCGGGCTGGAAGCCGAAAGTGGGCGAGCCCCGCGTTTTGCCGATTTTCCAGTCGACCACTTACAAGTACGAAGATGTTGACGAAGTAGAACGTCTTTTCGCCCTCAAGCAGTCGGGCAATAAGTATACGCGTACGGGCAACCCGACGGTAGCGGCTTTTGAAGCAAAAATTACCGAGTTGGAAGGCGGTGTGGGCGCTGTCGCAACAGCTTCGGGACAGTCGGCCGTATTGCTCGCAATTTCGAATTTGGTGAAGGCGGGCGATCACATTGTGGCTTCTAAGGCGGTGTATGGCGGAACCTACACGCTGCTTGATGTTCGACTTTCTAAGCTCGGTGTCGAAACGACTTTTATTGACCCGGAAGCCCCTATTACAGAACTTCGCAAGGCGTTCCGGCCCAACACCAAGTTGGTTTTCGGAGAAACGATTGGAAACCCGGCGCTTGGCGTTCTGGATTTTGAAAAGTTTTCCAAACTCGCCAAGGAATTCGACGTGCCGTTCCTTGTGGATAACACGCTTGCAACGCCGTTCTTGGTGAAGCCCTTGAAGCATGGGGCGAATGTCGTCATTCACTCTGCGACCAAGTACATTGACGGTCATGCCATCGCCTTGGGCGGTGTCGTGATTGACGGCGGCAATTACAACTGGAATAACGGAAAGTTCCCGGATCTTGTCAATCCCGATGCGCAGTACGCGAATACTTCTTACACTGAAAAATTTGGCCGCGCTGCCTACATTGTCAAAGCCCGCGCCCAGTTTTTGCGCGATTTCGGTGCCGCCCAAAGTCCGTTCAACGCATTCCTTTTGAACCTGGGCCTTGAAACGCTCCATTTGCGCATGCCGCAGCACAGTTCTAACGCCTTGGCCTTGGCGGAATACCTTTCCAAGCACCCGGCAGTAAACTGGGTCAACTATCCGGCGCTCAAATCTAGCCCGAACAGCAAGCGCATTCGCAAGTATTTCGATTACCAGGGCGGAAGCGGCGTGCTGACCTTTGGCCTCAAGGGGGGCAAGGCTGTCATTCGCTCGTTCGTGAAGGCCTTGAAAGTTGCTGCCTTGGTGGTGCATGTGGGCGATGCTCGCACAAGCGTGCTGCACCCGGCAACAAGTACACATTCTCAGCTTTCACCGAAGGATAGGCTTGCCGCAGGAATCCCTGACGACATGATTCGCGTGTCCGTCGGTATCGAAGATCCGCGCGACATTATCGCCGATTTTGAACAGGCAATTAAGGCAAGTACATCAAAACATTAAAACACTATCAATACAGGAGATTATAAATGAAGTTAGTCCAAGCATTTTTATCGTTCGCAGCCGCTTTTACTTTGGGGTTTGCACTCATCGCCTGCGAAGAAGAAAAAACTGAAAAAACCGCCGCTACCAATGAACCCGCTTTTAAATACGGTTCTGTCGAAATTCCCGTTTCCGATGGAACCCTTTGCATCGCGCCGTTCTTTGTCGCTAAAGAAAAAGGATTCTTTGCTAAAGAAGGCGTCGATGTGAAATTCGTGTCGGCGAATGCGGAAACCCGCAAAATCGGGCTCAACAACGGAACCTATCCGATTACGAACTCCGACTTCGCCTTTTTCCAGTCCGTCGAAAATGGCGTGAACATCAAGGTGGTCGAAGGTTTCCATGTCGGTTGCATTCACCTACTCGTCAAGAAGGGTTCGCCGATTCGTAGCGCTCAGGATTTGAAGGGCAAAAAGATTGCCGTGAACGCCATTGGGGCAACCCCGCACCAAGCTGCGACTCTTTGGCTTGAAGCAAACGGCGTTTCTGCTATAAACGATGTTCAATTCTTGCCCTACGCCGATGGCAACTTGGCGCTCGAAGCCTTGGAACGCGGACAGGTCGAAGCGGTTTCACTTTGGGACCCGCTGGGAAGCCTTGCTGCTGTTGACGGCCGCGCCGACGTACTGATGGATTTGGCGACTGACCCTGTTTTTGCAGGCCGCTATTGCTGCTTCTACTATGTTTCGGGCATCCTTCTGGAACAGGAACCGGAAAAGATCAAGGCTCTCCTTCGCGCTCTTGAACAGGCTCACACCTGGATCAGCGAACACCCGGAAGAAACCGTGGAACTCATGCAGGCTGGCAAGCACTCCGCCATCGAAGACAAGGAATTCGCAACCGCACTCATCAAGTCTTACGAATACCAGTCTCCTGAGCAGAAAATCAAGAGTGGCCGCAACCTGAAAGCCGACTTGCACTACTTTGCAGACCTACTGCATAAAGTCGGATACCTGCAGCTGAATGCCGACGAATTCACTGAAAAAATCTATCGCGAAGTCGACTGGCATAAGTAATAATTTGTACTCCTAAATTTGTTTGCACTCAAAAAAAGAAGCACCGAAACAGGTTCAAGATTGCGCTTTCGTTTCACCCGGAACTCAATAGCGACACGAGCATCCACTAGTTTTTTTTGAAGCTAGTGGGATGATTCACTTTCCACTTGCCAGGTGAAGCCAGCCGCCTCGATGGTACGGAAGGTCTCTTCGAGACTCTGGCCGCCTTCGGTGAGGTAGCCCGACGCGAATATGGAATCGGCTACCTTGAAAAGCGTCTTTTCGTGCCCCTTGAAATACACTTCGCGGCCGGCAGCGCAGCGGATGTCCGATTTCGGGAGCATCAGGCGCGCAAGACAAAGCACCTTGATACAGTATTCGGGCGTGAGTGCCGAAATATCTCGCGTCGCAAGGCGCGTGCCTTCTACCGGCAGCAAGAAGTTGATGGGCACCGAGTCCGGATTAATCTCTAGCAATTCGAATAGCATGTCCACTACGTCTTCGGGCGTTTCGCCCATACCGATGATGCCGCCGGAGCAAATTTCAAAGCCGAGGCCCTTCAGCATTTTCAGGTTGTCGATTCGTTCCTGATAAGTGTGCGTGGTGCAGATGCTCGGATAAAAACGACGGCTGCTGTTCAGGTTGTGATTGATGCGGTTGAGGCCGGCTTCTTTAAGAATCAATGCCTGCTTTTCGGTCAGGAACCCGATGGAACAACAGATTTGCGTGTCGTTCTTTTTCATCTTGCGGATGCGCTCGGCAAGTTTTTCGATATCGTCGTCGGCAAAGCGGATGCCGCTAAGTCCGATACAGTGCCTCGCCAAATGCATTTCGTCAACGAGGTCATTGTCACCGTAAAGTTTCTTGTCTTCTACATAGCGGTACTTTTCGATCGGTGCTTCGGAATCGCGCGACTGGGCGCAATAGGCGCAGTTCTGTGTGCAATTCCCGCTGCGAACATTGGTGAGCAACTGGATGCTTACGCGGTTGCCTTTGTACTTGGTACGCAGCTGATATGCCTGTTCAATCAAGTTCGGTAACGAATCTGCGTTCGCGTTCAGAATTTCAAGAGCGGTTTGTCTGTTTATCATAACGGGACCTTAAATAAAATAGGTCAAGTCGGATTTTTCTGTGGAGCCGAGCATCGTCGCGACGCCGCCGAGTTCCACGCCGTCAATCAACTCTTCGGCTGTGATTCCCATGAGTTCCATCGACATCTGGCAGGCGACAAACTTCACGCCCTTCTGCCTTGCGCTTTCAATCAGTTCTTCTAGCGAAGAAACTCCGTTTTTCTTCATAACCGCACGAATCATTTTGGCGCCGATTCCGCCAAAGTTCATGCGCGAAAGTCCTAGTTTCTTGGAACCGCGGGGCATCATGAAGCCGAACATTTTTCCGATGAGCGATTTCTTGACGCGCACCTTTTCGGGCCTGCGCAAAATGCTTATTCCCCAGAAGGTGAAGAACATGGTAACCGGGCGGCCCATGGCGGCAGCTCCGTTCGCCATAATGAAAGAGGCTATCGCCTTGTCCAAATCGCCGCTGAAAACGACAAACGTCTTGCCGTGCTCAAAATCCCTTTTTTCGAAAGATTGGGGCGCGTCGCGCTTTACGATAGTCGCATAAATGACACCGTCTTTTTCGAGGAGCGATTTCAATTCATTGCCGGTACGCTGGCACCAAACATTCACATCCGAAAAGAACGCTTTCTCGGTCGCTTCCACCTGGACTTCTTCGCCGACGGACACGCTTTTGACCGCTTCGTCCACCTTCACGATGGGGCCCGGGCATTTGAGGCCCTTGGCGTCAACGAAGTGAATTTTCGGGACGGCGTCAAGCCCGCCTTCTACATTGTACACGTCATAATCGCGGTCGGCGAGAATTTCGGCAACCTCTTCGGAACGATCTCCCGTAGAACAGAACACGTAAACAGGCTTGTCTTTCGGGATGCTATCTATCTTCTTGGACAATTCAAAGAACGGAACCTGCAGCGCACCATTTACAGGGCGTACCGTGGACTCGCTCGGTTCGCGGACATCGAGTAGTGTTGAATTTTGGGAATCGATTTTGTAGAAATCTTTTGCAAGGAATTTTTTGACTTCGGACATTTTGTCGTGTAGAAAAACGTTTAGTGGTGACTTACAGAGTTAAAAGTGTGACAAGCAAAAATACAAATTGCTCCTAAGCGGCGCAATATTTCGGGATATACAATTTTTTTATAGCTTTTTATAGCGCAAGGCTATTCCAAATAACTTCGTACATTATTTGTCCAAGTCCGCCCACATCTCGTCCATATCCGTATAACGCTTGGTCTTCGGGTCGGCTTCGAGCCGTTTCGCCTCTTCGATGGCATCGAGCAGTTCGCCGGAATGTTCCGGGTACTTCAATTCGGAATCGATGCGGAAATTTTTTGCTACGGTACTCATAGTACCAAATATACGTCTTTTTGATTGTATATGCAAGCATTTGCTTGCAAAACCTTGCATATTTAGTGCGTTTACCATTGTTGTTTTCATATGATCTCATCTGCTTACATGCTGAAAAAGCAAAACACTACTGCACAAATGTATAAAATATGTGTGGGTTATCAAGAGTTTTTTTGAATTTTCTCTTTTGGCAATTTTTGACACTCCTTTATGCTTATATTTAACGTGACAGAAAGTCTTTCTTTAATTATAGGGGCCGACATGAGCTTTATGGAAAAAATCGCATTCGGATTACTCGGATTCGTCGCCTTCACGTATGCAGGTGGAACGGCTTCCGTTGTCGCACAAAAGAGCAAGACAAAGGGATTCTCGTATTCCTATGAAACGGAAGAAATCTTTATGAATGAATGTACGCAAGGCGCGAACCAAAGAGTATGTCGTTGTGTCTTCGGCAAAATAAAGCAACAATATAGTGAGGCCGATTATTGGAAACTAGAAAATGATTTGAGGAAAAACGTAGACCATCCAGAATACATTTCCTACTTGACAGAGTCTGTTGAACAATGCGACGCGGAATACACAGAAGATCGTTCTGGTGGTATCGGTGATGGTCTGGCCGGAATGCTTGGCGGTGGCGGAGGAATTGCAACAAAAGCAAAGGGCTCCATTAGGACTCCGTCTGAACGCGATATAGAGATAGGTGCAGGAAGTTCCCGTTACGCAGCAGACATCATGAAGGTTGTGCGTCAGCGAACGCCTGGTTTACGCCATGTCTACAACAAGTTTTTAAAGAAAAAGCCTGGTTTTCAAGGTAAGGTGGCTTTGAAATTTACAATCGCCCCTGAGGGTGAAATTATCAACATTTCCATTGCGTCCTCAACGACGGGCTATGGCGAATTTGATAACGAGATAAAAACCGCAGTAAGTCGATGGAAATTTAATAAGGTAAAATCAGGTAATACAACTATAACGGTTCCTTTTACCTTTTCGGAATAGCCTTAATTCAGCTACTACAATTTTTCACATTTGTAGTAGTTTTGTACATCTGTAAAGTTGTTTTCCGCCTTGCCCCACAGACAAAATCTAGTCTTTTTGTGTTTCTTTCAGCACCTCTTCCAAGGTAAAATCTTCCTTGCTGCAAAAGAACATTTTCTTCCCCAAGTCCTTTAGATACGCTCCAAAGTGATGTATTTCACGTCCCCCTCCATTTTGCCCGGCAAAGAACCCTGTTCCCCGTGAAGTCGCAATTTGCGACTTCACGGATTCAACTAGAAACAGAATTTTTCGGGAAAATGTTCAATATTACGCTTTACCTGTTCGTTGATACGCTTGGTTTCAACCCCATAAAGAATCGCGAGATCGCGGTCTAGCAACACTTGCTTGTCGCGAGCATATAGAGGACTTTTTCAGAAAACGCATACGGCAAAGACCTACTTTTTGCCGATAAGTTTGTGGACGAAATTTTCGTCCGCAAAAAAGCAGAAAAAAACTAATTTACTTTCCAATAGCCGTTTTTGTTGGCGCCAACGCGGGTAATGATGTTTTGCTGTTTCAGCAGTTGCAAATCTCTTCGGATTGTTTTTTCCGTAACGCCAAATTTTTCGGCGAGCTTTTGTGCCGATGCATGAGCGTCCTTGGAGAGGGCGGCAATAATTTTTTTCTGTCTATCTTTTATAGGGACATTTATCAGGACATTTATAGGGACATTTACAGGGACGTTTTTACTACGCTTTTTTGCCACATTTGGTTTCGATTTTTCGATCACAGCTTTGCCTTTGACTTTCTTGTAGTCAACATGCAAGTAGCGGTTTTTCAGTTCGTTGTGTTCGCCCATCAGCAAATTACGGAAGAATTTCTCAAGATATTCCGGCTCCTGCTGGATTCCTTTTCGCACATTCTTGTAGTTCGCACGGACAAGGGCATTCCTGAAATACCACGAATTTTTGGCGAAAATGTCGTTCCCGACTTTAAAGCCCATGGAACGCAGATACTTGATGGTAAAAACCGCCGTGGTACGCGTATTGCCCTCACCGAAGGCATGAATCTGCCAGAGACGCGACACGAAAAACGCTAGATGACGGACAATTTCATCCATACTTATATTGCTATAGCTAAATTCACGTTCGCGCTCAAAATCATAATCCAGAGCCATCCGCAATTCAAACGATGCCCCGTACATTACGGAATCTCCGTTCAGTACCCATTCTTTTTTGGAAATATCGTACTTGCGAATTTCTCCAGCATGTTTGAACACCCCCTCGAAAAGCCGCTTGTGAATAGCAATCAAAAAAGAGGGTGAGAAATTGAACGACTTTTCACTCAATATTTGCGCAATGCGGGCAGAAACTTTGTCAGCTTCTTCAGTATCGTCTTTGTCATCGGCACGCTCCGTCTTCGATTCGTAATAGGAATCGATGAGCTTCTGCGCCTTGTTCAGGGAAATCTTTCCTTCGATGTTCTTCTTGGCGACTTCGAGCAGATAATCTGAAGGAGTCAGGCCATCAACCTGCTGCAAGCCGATAGCCGTAGACCATGCGTAGGACTTTTCCCGCTTGGCGGGCTCGACCTGACGGATGTATTCTTCAAAATCCAGTTCTGACGGTTTCTTTCGCATCGGAGTTCCTTGCAGTTTAGGTGTTAATATAACTTTTTATTGAATCAACACGGGCTTCAACTTAAAAGCATCAGGGTCAACAGTCATCCTATAAATTTTCATTTCTGGGTTGAGCCATCGAGCAACCTTCAAAATTTCATTCTGTTTCTCTTTTTCCACATTGATACCGAGATAGAGTTCGCAAAAACATTCTCTCCCTATAACTGGATAAAAGCGGACATCTTCATAATCAACCGAACCATCTTCTTTTTGGTCGCTATCTGAATATTCCGACGGAATTTCCCCAATGCCAGGATCTGTTAGCAACAAACGGACTTCCTTTTCATGTTCCCATTCTTTGGCTTTTGTCGATAGTTGGTAACGGGTATAATCAATCATATCGATTTTGTAAAAGAAGTTCGGTTTGTTGACAATGTCCTTATACTGCACTTCTAATTGCTGGGGGCCAAAGAAAACCCCGTTCATTACCCGAGAAAGATACTTTTCTGTTTTTTCCATGTCGATACCTATACAGACTCCGCTATAACTGCTGTAAAAGCACCACATAAGCAAGGAATCATAGACTTTTGAAAGACTACAAATCCAAGTGCGCTTACGCAAATTCTTATAATGGCAAGACTCCAATTCCTCAATCACATCTGCCGGCCACATCTTGCATTTTTCTGCAGGAACTTTTGAAAAGTCTATTAATTCATAATGACAATCAAACGGGTCATTTAATCTTGTTGCATTGGCGAATCGAAGATTGTGGCATTTCATCATCTTCAATCCACCATCAATACCGAGGTATTTGTACAGCGTGGTTGGTTTCATATTATAGAATCCCTAGCATATTGCAATTTACGGAATATCTTTATTTTCATAAGAATTGAGAATTGAATCATACTCCACTTTTATTTTTCGCAGGGCGGCTTTGTCATTTGAAGGTACGTACACAATGATTGACTTTGTGCTATCTGACACCATTGCTGGTTGACATAAAAAGCAAGGCTCTTTTCGAATAAAGAATTTGTATTCATGTGCATTTGGCTTTTGGGCCATAATCTTTCGTTCGCAACATGATACATCTCGGTCTTCCAATTTTGGAAATCTATTATGAATGGCATCACCCAAGCTTGTTGGAGAATAAAAATATCTCGTCCCGCTATCACTCCGGTGTCCATAGCATTTAACTTCATCTGCCAATGGGGCATATGAAAAACTACTACCAGGAGAAAGGTAATCCTTTATAAGTTTTATATCTACTTGGCTATTATTCTCAAAATATGAGTTTATATCATAAGTGCCATCATAATCATTAATACCACTTAGAGAATAGAATTTTATGTCATCGGCAATACATAATGCATAACAACTGTTCTTTTTATTAACATATTTTTTATAGCCTTCAGTCAACGTATTAAGGGTTTTTATTAATTCATCGGCTTTTTCATTAAATGTTTTTATTTTACTTTTCAAAGACACCAATATGAGACCATCACAGTCTTTTTTTAAAAAGGTTTCTATATCATCCCACAATCCGAGTTTGAACATTTGCTCTGCGTTATTTACAATTTCTTCTGCCTTGTTCTGTATTTTTTTTCTTGTTTCTTCTAACCATTTTTCTATTTCTGTAGAATCTTTTTTTCTTTTGAAAGTATCAAGAGCCTTCGGCAAACCGGTTAGCAAATAGAAGCAAAATTTCGTGTTAGAAGGTTCTTCGAAAATATCATTAGTTCGCCTTAAGAAAACATTCATTCCTGATTCGCTATCTCTAAACCATTGGAGATCTCCGCACAGTTGTTGAAATTGAATCATAGAGACGTAAATCGTCTTTAAGTAGTACACTGCTTCCAAGAAGCAGTCTCCTAGAAGTAGATTCTTTGATAAAAACTCTGATATAATTGAATCATGATTTTCATATTTTTTCTCTAATTCTTCAAATCTAAAAATGCTCAATACAGAATACATTTGAAATATATAATCACATTCCTCATAATCATTCTCTGATGGCTTATAAAGTCTTGAGAGAAATTTTTCCTCAATTGTTTTGCCATTTACTTTCCAATTAAAGACAAGGGGTTTAGGGACATAAATCATGTGAAAATCCTTTTTTCTTTAAAGATAATATTTTATACAACATTCTTGCGGTATACAAGAATGTTTTTATAAGTTAAATATTTGTATATAACCTACAGCACTTTAAAGTGTTGTTCTAATTTTGCATCAATTCTTTTTTTCCGGCCTGAACCTAAAATGAAGTTAGCAAATTTAAGCGGCATCCTAAACTTTGGTTCCTGAAAAAGTCGTTTCATAATGGTTTAAGTTCTTCTTTTTCACATTGCGCTTGAAATTCATCCTTTTTTCCCCATTTCGGCATCATTGCGTATGCAAAAGACGCCCCTTTTTTCTAAAATGTAGTTGACATAGCCCTTTGCCACCTGGCATTGGGCGACCGGAAATTTTGAGATTCGTCTCTTATTCTACGTTGGAAAAATCACCACTTTCTAAAGTCATAAAGGATAAGATCGAACGCTCACGTCCCATCTGGGGCGTGGGTCGTTTTGTGCTTGCCTTACGACAGGGTTGTGGTGACCCTTCCAACGTGGTAAGCACTGCGACTCCACGCCTTTTTTGTTTTCCAGACATCTTAGGCCGAAGTCTCCGTGCACAAGGGATGACTCGTTCATTTTTTACATGGAGCACGCCCCGATTATGGCAAAGAAAAAAGCGGTCGAGACCACACTGAACCTCGAAAACATTCTCTTTAACTGTCGCGATATTTTGCGGGCTGCCCGAAATTCGGGTTCGTTCTTCGAAAAACGTGACATGATGCTCACGCTCGTGTTCTTGCGCTTTATTGGCGAAAAATTTGATGACGGTGTCGCCAAGTTGCGCAATGTGCTGATAGAACAAGGACTCGATCCTGACGATGAAGGAGTCCGCACTGCATTTTTTGAAGACATCTCCTTTACAGACGGAACTTACTATTTGCCTCCCGAAGCCCGCTGGTCGAATATTATCGACACACCCGCTCCAAAACTGAATTCCGCGCTTGACGGAGCCTTGCATAGTATTGCGACCGATTCAAAAGACCTCAAGGGCTGCTTTGTCGAAGGCACGTTCATGACGCGAAACCTTGCCCCCAACGACATCAAGAAGTTGGTGGACGAGGTGAACAAGATAAGCCATAAAAAGTTCGGCGAGGAAAAGGACTTGATCGGCCGCGTCTATGAATATTTCTTGAAAGAATTTGCCGTAAACGCCACGAAGGAAGAAGGAGAATTCTATACGCCACACGATGTGGTGCAGTTGATAGCCTCGATGATTGAGCCTTACGACGGAACGCTCTACGACCCGTGCTGTGGTTCGGGCGGCATGTTCATCCAGAGTGCGGAACTGGTCAAATCCAAGCAGGGTGACGTCAACCGCATCAACATTTACGGTCAAGAAAAAGAAGCCGCTACTTACCGCCTTGCCAAAATGAACCTAGCCTTGCGCGGGCTCAGCCACCATTTGGGCGAAACGAACGATTCCACATTTAGGAACGACTTGCACAGGGGGCTCTATTTCGATTACATCATGGCGAATCCGCCGTTCAATCTCAAGGGTTGGTATGATAGCGATTTGAAAGATGACGCTCGCTGGGCTGATTACGAAACTCCGCCAGATAGTAATGCGAACTATGCGTGGATTTTGCATATGCTTTCTCACTTGAAGCCGTCTGATGGCGTTGCTGGTTTCTTGCTTGCAAACGGGGCGTTAAACGATGATGACACGATTAATATTCGAAAGAAACTTATCCAAAATGACAAGGTTGAGGCAATTGTCGTACTGCCGCGGGAACTTTTCATTACTACCGATATCAGCGTGACGCTTTGGATACTGAACCAGAACAAGAAGGGCGGAAAATACAATGGTCGTAAACTCCGCAACCGCACGCACGAAATTCTCTTTATGGATTTGCGTCAATGGACGGAAAACCCCGTGAAGAACGAACAGAAGAAAAAGGTACGTCTTGTCACGGAGCAGATTGAACGGGCTGCAAACATCTATCACACTTGGCAAAATGAGGGAATCGATGGCACGAATTATGCGTTGCCGGAACTTTACCGCAGTGTAGGAATCAAGGAAATTGAGGAAAAGGGTTGGGCGCTTACACCGAGCAAGTATATCGAGTTTATCGACCACGACCTGGATATTGATTACAAGAAAGAGATGAAGCGTATTCAAGGCGAAATGAAATCCCTGCTCGCGACAGAAAAACAGAGCCAGGAAATGTTGGTAAAAGCCTTCAAGGGCATTGGCTTTGATATCGAATAGCGGGGATGGATTATGGCTTTGAAAACGTATAAGTTAGGTGAGTTGATTGAACCATCGGATGAAAGAAATTCTGAGGGCAAATATGGTATTGATGATGTTCGAGGTATTTCTACAGGAAAAGAGTTTATAGAAACAAAAGCAAATATGGATGGCGTAGGTCTCGCTAGTTATAAAGTTGTAAAAAAATACGAATTTGCATACGTTTCAGACACTTCTCGTCGTGGAGACAAAATTTCTTTAGCGTATAACAAAAATTGTCCAGAATTCCTAGTTTCATCGATATCTACGGTTTTTCGTGTAAAACAGCCAAAAATACTTCTCTCTGATTATCTCTTCATTTATTTCAATCGTCCTGAATTTGATCGATTTTCCCGTTTTAATTCGTGGGGTAGTGCTCGTGAGACTTTTTCGTGGGCTGATTTGTGCGATATAGATATAACCCTGCCTAATAAGGCGACACAACAGAAGTATGTCGATATTTACGAGTCAATGGTTGCCAACCAAAAAGCTTACGAAAAAGGCCTTGACGACCTAAAGCTCACCTGCGATGCCTATATTGAAGAACTGCGAAGAAAAACGAAATGTGAAAAAATTGGAGATTATATCACATTTTATAATGAAAAAAACGTAGATGAAAAAATCACCCTAGAACAAGGCGTGAATATAAAAAAGGAGTTCATCACTCCCCAACGGGAAAATTCAAGTCTTGCATCAAGAAAGATAGTGAGAACTGGGCAAATCGTTTATTGTACACAATTAAATAATGAAAATGTTGCCGTTGCGTTAAGAGAAGGTCCCGATTGCGTTGTTTCCCCGGTTTATGATGTTGTTGAGGTGATTCGACCCAAAGAAATAATGGTAGAATATTTATTGTTGTGGATGCAACGTTCTGAGTTTGGAAGATTTGTTTATTGGGCTTCAAAAGGAACGTCCTACGAGTTTTTAAGTCCCGAGAACTTGCAAAATTATAAAATCCCCATTCCCGATATTTCCGTACAACGTTCAATCGCAGATATCTACAAAGTCTATACAGAACGCAAACGCATCAATGAACAATTAAAACAACAGATAAAGGATATCTGTCCCATTCTCATCAAGGGTTCGCTGGAGGAGTAAACCATGGCGAAATTGATAAACTTCAACGGTCGCTTCTGCGAATCGGATTACGAATTTGCCTTTATCTCATATCTTGAAGCAGAAGGTTGGCTGTATTTGCCGGGCAACAAACTCGCCCGAGAAGAAATCAAGGAAGTCCTTCACTCCGATGACATCAAGGAATATCTGGCCGCAAATAATCCAGACCTGTTGAAGGACGATGTCGAAAAACTGTTCGACACCATTCGCCTCGTGGGTGCCGAAAGCGATTTTGCAACACTTCACAAGTTCTACAACTGGCTTATAGACGGCATCAAGTTCACTCCGCAAGACGGGAAACCAAGAACAATTCAACTGATAGATTTTGAACGCCCTGAAAATAATATCTTCCGCGTCGTGAACCAGTTGACGGTAGAATACATCAACAACGGCAAAAAAGAAAACCGCCGCCCCGATGTGATGCTGTATGTAAACGGTTTCCCGCTTTGCGTTATAGAACTGAAGAACCCCGCCGATGCAAACGCCACTATTTATGACGCCTGGGAACAAATCAATATCCGCTACTGGCGCGATATTCCGCATCTTTTGCATTACTGCCCGCTGGCCTGTATTTCCGATGGCGTAAAGACCCGTCTTGGAACGGTCCGCACGCCTTATGAACATTTCTATGCATGGCGACGAATAAACGAAGGGGACAAGATTTCAACGATGCCGTTTGCCGAAACCGAGGCGATGATAAAGGGCGTCTATAATCCAGTCCGCTTCCTTGAAATTTTCCGCGACTATGTTTATTTTCAGGATAGCGAATACGACCACGACGAAAAGGAAATCGTCTGCCGTTATCCACAATTCTTTGCGTCTCGTTTATTAAAACGAAGCATTGTCAAGTCTGTCATTGAAAAAAGCGGCAAGGGCGGCACTTACTTTGGTGCGACCGGTTGTGGCAAAACTTATACGATGGCGTTTCTTGCCCGTCAATTGGCGCTTCGCTGTTCCGACATCCCCGAAATCGGGTCGCCTACAATCGTGATGATTGTGGACCGCGAAGAATTGCAAAAGCAGGGGGCAAAACTTTTCAAGAAAAGCACGGAGTTCCTGAATCTAGGAAGCGTCGAAGTAGTAAAGAACCGCAAACAACTGCGTGAAGAACTGGGTGCGCGCGAAAGCGGAGGGTTCTACATTTGCACCATCCAAAAATTCTGCGACCGCGAAGACGATAAAATTGGCCTAATCAACAACCGTGCCAACATCATCTGCTTTTCGGACGAGGCTCACCGAACGCAACTGGAACATTCCAAGAAAATCCAGTTCAGCAAAGACGTTGACGAAAACATGAAGGCGATGATTTCAAAGCCTTATGCGAAAGTTTTGCGCGAAGCGTTCCCGCATGCGACTTTCGTTGGCTTTACGGGCACGCCGATTGCTGAAACATACCAAACCTTCGGTGATGAAATCGACCGCTACACCATGGATCAGGCAGTTGCCGACGGCTTGACGGTTCCTATCAAGTATCATCCGCGTATTGCGAAGGTATTGCTTGACAAGGAAAAAGTCAAACTCATTGAAGCATACTACAAGTTGTGTGCTGATGAAGGAGCAACAGCAGAAGACATTCAGGCCAGTAAAAAGGCGATGAGTTCCATGGAAATCATTCTTGGAGAACCTTCGCGGCTGGAACGCCTCGCTGTAGATATTCATGACCATTATGTTTCTAGTTGCGCGGGCGAACCGGACCGCGTGCAAAAAGCGATGATTGTGTGCTCCTCTCGCCAAATTGCATATGACCTGCTGAAGAAATTCCAGGAGAAATATCCTGAATGGTTTGTCGAAAAGAAAACACCTGATGGTGTTATAGCAACTGAAGAAGAATTGAAGAAAATGCAGCCCGTGCCTTTTATGGCGATGGTCGCAAGTGTCGGGAGTAACGACCGCAAGGAAATGTACGATTATCTTGGTGGAGTCAAAAACGATTCCCGTTCCGAAGAATTAGATATTGCCTTCAAGAACGAAAAGTCGAATTTCCGAATCGTCATTGTCGTGGATATGTGGATTACAGGTTTTGATGTTCCCTGCCTTACATACATGTATAACGACAAAGCCCTGAAAAAGCATATGCTTATCCAAACAATAAGCCGTGTCAACCGTAAAGATACGGGAAAGGAATATGGCTTGATTGTAGATTACATCGGCATTCGCGACAACATGCGCGAAGCGATGAAACTTTATGGCGGAGATTCTTCTGTCGCTCCGACGGTAGATGATGTGGAACAGGCAACAGCCGTATTCAGGGGCGAATTGGAAATTCTAAAACGCCTATTTGCCGGGTATGATATCGCTCCGTTCCTGGATCCGGAATGCGAACCCGCCAAACGGTACATGTTGCTTGCTAAAGCGGCAGAATATGTGTTTACATCAACGCAGGAACTCAATTCGGAATACAGAAACGGAGCAAAGGCGCCGCAAAAGGTTTCCTTCAAGAATTACTTCTTGCAAGTCGTGAAGCGAATGCGCGTGGCGTTTGATATCTGCTCGCCTTCTGGAAATTTGAGTGAAGAAGAATCCGCCCTTGCACAATGCTTTATGGCGATTGCGGGCTTTGTGCGTAAAATGAGTGGAACAAGCGATATCGATACCGATACGATGAATCGTAATGTCGCCAAAATGGTAGAAGAAGCGCTAAAGTACAGCAAAGTAGAAAGCGTTCTTGAAAGCAGCGATGAAGAGAATCTTTTCAGCCCGGAATTCTACGAGAAACTTTCCGATGTGAAGATGCCCGCAACTAAGCTTGAACTTCTGGTGAAAATGCTCCGCAAGCAAATCAAGGAATTCGGAAAGATTAACCAAATTGCTGCAAAATCGTTCTTGGAAATGCTCGAAAGGACAATCGAGGAATATCACGAACGCCGCAAAGCATTGACTGCCGAAGAAGCGGGTGAAACACAGGAACACGCGACGGACGAAATCATCAAGAGCGCAACAGAACAAGCTCTTGAGATTTTGCGCCAGATGAACGAAAACCGCGAAAGTTTCCGCAAGATGGGTTTGACCTTCGAAGAAAAGGCTTTCTATGATATTCTGCTAGCTCTCCGCGACCAATACAACTTTGAATACGGAGAAGACAAAGAAGTTGATGGCGTAGTCATTAACGAAAAATGCAAGGCCTTGGCGAAGAAGGTGAAGGAAATCATCGATACGAAATCTTCATTTGCCGACTGGCTCAACAATCAGAATGTACGTAATTCCCTTAAAGTGGATATAAAAATCTGCCTTGTAAAAAACGGATACCCGCCGCAGTACAGCCCCGAAGTATTCAGTAAGGTTATGGAACAAGTGGAAAATTTTGAGGAAAATCAGTAGGATTCGGTCCGAACCTTATTTCACAATCCAATAACCGTCTCTTTTTGAGCCGGCGCGTTCAAGGATTCTGTTGTCTTGCAATTTTGCTAAGTCTCGTTCAATGGTTCTTGTCGTGACGGCAAACTTTTCTGCCATCTCTTTTTCTGTAGCAAAATTGTTCTTTTTCAACAAAGAGACAATTTTTTTTTGACGATCCGTTAATACGAAGGGTTTTCGTGCGCCGACAACGGCATCTATCTTTTGCAAGGCCTTCAATGAATCCAAGATTCTATTGAGCATGAATTCTACGAAAATGCCACAGTCGCCAGCAGCACTAGATGCGTTTATCGCGTTGTAATAGGCCTGTTGATTTGCGTAAACCAGGTTTTCGACGGGCAAATGAGCGAACAAAGGATTCCACTTGCCCAAAATAAGGGATTGCCACAAACGACCAATTCTGCCATTCCCGTCTCGGAAAGGATGGATGAATTCAAATTCATAATGGAAAACACACGACCGAATCAGCCAATGGTCTTTGCTGTTTTTTAACCACGAAAAAAGATTTTTCATCAAGATCGGGACCATGTTGGGTGGCGGCGCAAAATGGACGCATTTGCGCCCCTTGAATACACCTTCGTTGCAATTTCGGTATCTCCCGGCATCGGGAATTATACCTTGCATCATTACGGCATGAGCCTTGAGCAAGTCCTTTTCCGAAAACGCCTTTAATGAAGGATAGAGTTCATAAGTCCGTAAGGCGTTCTTCACTTCGAGGATTTCTCGTTCGGGAGCGATAATGCGCTTGCCGTCAATAATGTCGGACACCTGGCCTTCTGAAAGCGAATTGCCTTCTATCGCCAAGGAACTATGGATACTCTGAATTTGGTTTATTCGACGCAGGCGTAAACTATCCGATTGTTCCAACCGGATTGCGACTCGTTCAACCAAGGCCGAAATCTCTGCCGCAAGGTTAACTATCGCCGTGTTAATCGTAAATGGAGGCTCGTATTTATCCGACATTTTTACCGACATTCATTCCGACATTTAATCCGACATCTTTTCCGACATTCTAAATATATATTAAGCAGGAAAATTTGTCAAGTAATGCCGTTTTTGGGGCAAAAAAGCGTTTTTTCTATGCCTCAGCGTTCCCAGCCAGGCCGATTTCGGCGGCGTGTTCACGCATGCCCTCGATGCAGATGGCGGCGACGTCCTTCACGTCCATGCCGAGCAGGGCACAGCCTTTCAGAATGTAGTCGCGGTTGCACTTGGCGGCGAATTTCTTGTCCTTGAACTTCTTCATGAAACTTTTCACTTCGAGATCCAAAATTCCGTTGGGGCGCATTCTTGCGCAGGCCTGGATGATTCCGGTGAGTTCGTCGACGGTGAACAGACTCTTTTCCATGTTGGTCCTGGGTTCCACCTGATTCACGATTTCAAAACCGTGCGCCAAAATGGCACGCACATCTTCTTCGGAGACGCCTTGTGTGAGCAGTTCCTTTTCGGTGTGCTGCAAGTGTTCTTCGGGGAATTCCTGGTAGTCGTAATCGTGCAGGTAGCCCACGGCCTGCCAGTGTTCAACGTCTTCGCCGAAGTGTTTGGCCATCGCGCCCATGGCATAGCATACGTTGAGGGAATGGATGACCAGCGATTCTTCGGTCACGTGTCCATTGTTGATTTCTTTTGCGCGTTCAAGGGTCAGACTCATTTTAAATCTCCAATTTCCACCGCTAATATAAATATTTTGAAGAATGACTAATTCGCTTTTGTCCAGAACAGGAGCTTGCGTTTAACAAGTTCAAACAGTTCCATAATCGCAAGCACCACAATGCCTGTCCAAAGAATGCCTGCAACCATGTTGGGGTAATCGGAATAGTCGGCGTAAAATTGCACAAAGTGACCGAGCCCCGTGTTTTCGCCGAAAAGTTCTGCCACGGTGAGCATGATGAACGAAAGCCCTATGCCTACAGAAAGCCCCGAGAATATTGAGGGAAGGCTTGCTACAAGGGCGATTCTCCACAAGTACTCAAACTTTCCGATTCCGATAATGGCGGCGTTACGCTTGTATTTTTCGGGGATTTCGGCGGCACCGGCAGCCGTATTCAAGTAGATGGGCCAAAAGGCGGCAATAAAAATGATGAATGTCGAAGACAAATAGAACGTCGGAAGAATCGCTATCGCGTAAGGAATGTAAACGTTGGGGGGAATGGGGGCCGCAAACCTGGAAATGGGTTTTAGCATATTGGAGACCCACGGAATGGAACCAGAAACAATTCCGATAGAGATTCCGACAATCGACGCCACCAAATAGGCGGGCACCAGTTTTAAAAGAGAGGCTCCTGCACTGCGCAAAAGTTCTTCACGAGAATCGAAGAGGGCTTTCAGTACAGCCTTAGGAGATGGGAACAAATATTGACTGTCCCATTCGGGGCCGCAACTGATTAACACCCAAATTCCAAATAAAACGAGAAGAAAAAGAATTCCCGGAAACTTGGATAAGTATTTTGTAAAAGTTCTCATATACTTGCACCTCCTTGTACAATATGGCCTAGTTTTTCAAGGATGTCCTTGTGGTAGGCGTCTTCAATGGTTGCAATGGTTTGTTGGACTTTTTCGTTGCGGAACCATTCGCCACGATTCTTCTTTACCGGGAAATCAAGCGGGATGTCCGCAATGATACGCCCCGGGGTCGAGCCTAAAACGATAATGCGGCTCCCGAGATAAACGGCTTCACGAATGTCGTGCGTGACAAACAGTGTGGTAATAGGACGGTCTTTGACGCCGCGGCAAAGCTCCAAGACTAAATCTTGCAAGCTCGCCCTGTTTACCGGGTCAAGAGCGCCAAAGGGTTCGTCTAAAAGAAGGGCGTCGGCGCTGACACTTAAGGCACGCGCTATGGCTCCGCGCTGGCGCATTCCGCCCGAAAGTTCAAAGGGATATTTATGCAGACTTCCAGAAAGCCCCACCAAATTCAAGTATTCTTCTGCTAAATTTTTGGCGTAGCTCGTCTTCAGTTTTTTCGTCTTTTTAATAGCGAGCGTTACATTTTGGAGAAGGGTAAGCCAAGGGAAAAGGGTGTAGTCTTGAAAGACCACACTCCTTTCGGCAGAAGGCTTTTCGATTTCTTTTCCTTTCCAGTAGACATGCCCCTCGCTCGGCTTGGTAAGCCCAGCGAGAAGGTTCAGCAAAGTGGTCTTGCCACTACCGCTTTCGCCTAGTAGGCATACGAACTCACCTTGATTGATTTTCAAGTTGATGTCTTTCAGGATGGCTCTGCCATCGTACGAAAAACCGAGATTCGTTGCTTCAAAACCATTTTGCTTTATTGTCATACTATTCTTAGTTCCTGGACTTGAAAATGTTTTCTGCCTTGGCGTAGAATTCGGACTTGGGGTTTTCTTTGCGAAGTTCTGCGATGGCGGCCTTGTAGAAATCGGTGCGAACGTATTCGGAGACTTTCCTGTCAGACTTGATGAATTCGGCATCTTTCAAGAAATCCCAGAAGAATTCAACACCCTTCACGTTGGGGTCCGTGTCCTGCGTGACGTGCCCGCTGTAGAACGCTTTGTTGACAAGAGCGGTATCGAGCTTAATCCACTTGGCAATAATTTCCACACTCTTCTTGTGGTCATTTTGCACCAGTTCTTCAGCTTCGATCAGCGACTTGACCAAGCGCTTGTAAACATCGTCGCGGCCTTCGATTTTGCGGAGCGATGCAATGAGGCGGCAGCAAATATGGCCGGGGTTAATGTCCTTACTGCGGAGCACCACGGAAAGGCCAGCATCTTCGGCGCGGAGGTCGTGAGGGCCCCAAGTGACGCCGGCGAATACGCTACCGTTCTTGACGGCTTCGATCACTGCAGGCGGGTTCTTGAGTTCCACGATGGAGACGTCCTTGCGCCAGTCAACGCCTTCTTTCTTGAGGCCTCCGCGGACAATGGCGTCAGCAGTGCCCAAGCGAATGGTGGCGATTTTCTTGCCCTTGAGGTCACTCAGCTTTTTAACTGCCCCTGCATTTTCCTTGCGGGTAATCACGGCCTGGTCACCACCCATGATACCGCCAATCACGCGGATGTCGGCACCCTGAGAAATATGAATGAGCGGAGCGAGAGAACCGAATGCACCTGCATCGAGTTTGCCTGCGCGGACAGCGGCAATGCCGTCGCCGGAATTCGAAAATTCAACGAGCGTTACGTCAAGGCCATTTTTCTCGAAAATGCCAGCATCTTTAGCGATAAAGAATTTTCCTTGACCTGTAGAAGACAGGTAACCGATGGAAATCTTGTCTGCGGCGATTGCAGAAGTAGCGCAGGCGAGGCTAAAGAGGATCGTGAAAGCAATTCGATTGCGGATTTTATTGAAAATTTGTTTCTGATTCATTATTCAAGTCTCCTTCGTTAGAAACCATAAGTTGCAGAAAGTTGATAGCGGTTCAACTCAGCTTCTTTCACGGTGCCGGCGGTCAGGTAATCGGTTTGAACGTGCAAGTATTCAATCCCGAGCGAGAAGGCATCAGTCAGGTTGTAGGTAGCGTTTGCGAAAACGGAAATGTTCTGCTCGCGGCCGCCCACAGTTTCAATGTCATCGCGGTCCAGCTTGTCAATGCCCGCACCAGCGTTAAATGCCAATTTTTGGATAAATTTGGCTTGCAGGGCAAACCAACCACCGTAAGCCTTGATGCTCTTGACGCTTTCGGGGTCTTCGGTGTTGGCGACAAATCCGCGCCCGATGCCGGCTGCATACGTATCCAGGTTTTCACCGATGAAACCTTCGCCAAGGAGGGTGATCGCGCACGTGATGGGGAGAGTCAAGTCGACGTTAGCAGACCAGGTGGGAATATTCTTGGTGTCGCCCGTTGCGTCCAAGTCGATTTCTTCTTGTCCGTAATGGCCAGAAACGCCCAAGCCAGCCTTCTTCTTATCTACCCACAGCGGAAGCGCAATGCCGATGCGGCCCTGGAAAGTAGGAATGTCGGCGTCGGTACCGGTTTCAGAGGCAGAGGAGGAGTTGTAAGGCTGATTTTCGCCAATGGTACGGACAACGGCGGCGGCAATATCCACAGAACCTTCACCAACGGGGATTTTCTCGGTGAGTCTCAGCTGAGCTCTACGAAGGCCTGCGTCGCCGGAGTTATTGAGAACGCCTGCGTTAAGCGTCGGGGTTACCAACGGAGAAATCACGTCCCAAGTTTGACCGCCCAAAATAGAGAAGCCAGTCTTGCCGAAAGAAATTTCACCGTAGCCGTGGCGGAGACGCGGGTTAGGATTGTTGGCGGACCCACCACCATAGAAGTCAATTTCAACTTTACCGTTGGCCTTAAAATAAGCCGTGTCGCTACCGCTCGAAAGATTGAACCCGATGCGAGTCAGGTTAGGAGTCAAGTGCCAGCCACCGTCGTTTTCGTTGGTAAGGTCCGAGGCTGCAACGAAATTGGCGAAGTTGCCGTTATTGCTCTTGGAATCTTCGTAGGCGGCGTTGAGAGATGCAAAGCCGTAGAGGGTAGCACTTACGCCAGACTTTGTAGTGACCAAAATCGGTTCGGCGGCGAAAGAGGTGATTGCAGATAAAAGGATAATCTTGGCGGCAATATTTTTCGAATTGATATTCATTTATAAGTCTCCTGAGTGATAATTTTTGTGAGTTGAGCAACCATGCAAAAAACTTTTTTGCACGATGCGATTAAATTTTGTTTGGTGGGGGTGAGTGCTTACTGGCAAATGCCTTGAGCAAAAGTATAAAGTCTACACATATAGGTATCCTCGTTCTGATTTGTTTGCTCTTCGGAACATGATGTTCTCGAATTTTTGTGCGTAAAAAGTAGAAATAAAAATGAGCTTGTAAAATACTTTTTCTTTATAGCTTAATATAGGGTTAGACTTGAACAGAGGTGCTGACAAAAAGTGACTTCGAACTTTTTAAGAAAATGCCGCCTGAAAATCAGGCGACATTTTTGTGTTAGGAGAGTAAATGGATCGAAGTTAATTTATTTTGAAATTATTTACCACCGACAGATGTGCTATAAATCTTTTCGAGTAAATTAAGTGCACCCTTGTAACCGACGAAACTCCGGTTAATAATCAGTGTTTCGCTGGATGGCGGTGTAATTTCGAAAAGCAGCGCATTCTTTTCGTTGGCGATATTGATTTCCCAAGAAGACGCAAGAATCAAAGGCTTGCCCGAAGAGAAATTCACTTCCTTAATGGACTTTTCAATCAGGTAGCCATCTTCTTCAAATTCCACGTCAACATCGACACCTTCGCTAATGTTGTGGAACGAATCTTCGATACCTTTGCGGAATTTTTCTGGCGGATCGTCACTGATAATTGCCTTGCGCGGAATAAGGCCGATTTGGTCCACGAGGAACTTGGTGTAGGCAAGCGTGTAGGCGGAATCTGCGGTAATGGCAAATTCACTGGGCATACCGAACCAGTATTCGGCGAAAAATTCGGAGAAGTGTTCCAGATAGTAGTAATAGATTCTGTTTTCTTCCTTGATGAACTTTTCGCTCTGTTCCTTGTCGATTTCGGCAAATTCGACGACTTTACGGATAAATTCGCTAGTCGCTTCGGCGCCGAGCGGAATTTCAGGAATGTGCAGGAACGGCTGACCGTATTTTTCCTGGAGGTGTTCTGCGTTTCGAACGCCCACCCACGGAGAAATCACCAAGTTGAATTGGGCCTCGGGAATGCGCAACCAGTCAGCGACACCGTTATTTTCGGGTCCGAACAGCACATTGACTTCAAAGCCTGCGCCGCGCAGAATACGGGCGATTTCCTGATAGTCTCCGCGCCAGTTCTGGTTGTAGTAGGGTGTTTCGAACCAAAGGTTCACCAAACCCTTCTTGCGTTCGCCGCTGTAATCGCCCACGAATTGGTCGACGATGGCGTTTACGACTTCTTCGTGACCGAAAAGGTTGTTGCCCTTGAAGCCGGCAGTATCGACAGACACAATCGGGTAACCCAAATCGCGGTAGCCACGAACCAGGCTCGAAACATCGTCACCGATAAGACCACCCACGCAACCCGTAAGAACCACATAGAGGTCACCGTCAAAAACCTTGAGCGTCGATTTAATCAACTGATCCAAAGTCTTGATGCCGCCAAAAACGATATCGTTTTCGGTAGAGTTTGCACTCGGCATGTTACCGGCACCGGCGTAAATGCTACCCTGGAAACCGTTTTCAAACGTGAGAAACGCCGTTTGCTTCAGCTGGCAACCCGGAGAGCAGTTGGCAATAGGAACTGCACCCTTAATAGCGACAACAGTATGAGATGCACCAACTGCGCAAGCGTATCGGGGGTCCGAAATAGAATTACTTTTTTTCTTTTGAATTGTAGCCATTGTTAAAAATCCCCTTGTTATGCGCTGGTCGAATTGGATTCTGTACCAATTTTCAGTTTGAGATTTCTCGGTTCCGGCAAATCTTCAAGTGCTTCCGGGTGATGTGTCAAATAGAACGGATCGTCCTGAGCAAGCCACCAGTCGGAATACGGAAGTTTCACGTTGCGTTTAAGCACTTGGTTAAACTTGGTACGTGCAATCACGCCCTTGAGCATTTCGCCAATGCGGAGGATGCCCTGGTAGCCCACCGGGATATGTTCGTCGCCCATGGTAAGGGTCGGGAATCCAAGGTGGCCCGCGACAGAGGCGAGACCCGGATGGCGAATGAGCAAGAAGTCTGTCTTGGCGCGTTTCAGAAGCTGCGGAAGCTGGAAGGCGCGGGTCTTACTAACGGTATAGTGCGGAATATCGCCGTAGGTTTCGACCAGTTCCTTCAAGGTATCCTGATGTTCGCCACCGCCGTCGTAAACGGGGTCGTGGTGGAACACGAGTGCAGCGTCGTGGCCGATTCCCAGTTCCGAAAGCACGCTGATGAGGCCATGTGCGTATGCAGAACCCGTCATCACGATGCCGTTCTTGCCCTTGAAAAATTCGCGGAGTTCGGCGAGCTTCGGAGCAATGCGCTTGTGCTCGCTTTCGATGTATTCTTCGGCTTCTTTTTCTTTGCCGACAACCTTTGCGATAGCGCGGAGCCATGCATCGGTACCCTTGATGCCGTAAGGCTGCGGAGCGTCAATCTGCGGAACACCGAAAGATTCTTCGAGAGCCGTCGCCATGTAGCCGCCCAACGTATCGCAGAAGGTTGCGGTAGCGACCGCTTCGGAGGCCTGGCGAATTTCTTCGAAAGAGGCGGTATCCAGAAGGTAGTTTACACGCAATCCAAGCGGAGCTAGCATTTCGGAGAAATAGTCCGAACCCCAAAGGGCAACGATATTGAGCAGGTCATTCTGTTTCTTGGTCGGGTGACGTTCCACAATCTGGCGAAGCACACCATGGAAAGCGACGTCGAAACCCGTAGACCAGTGCTTGGAACGGAAACCTTCGCAATGCAGCGGAATGATAGGCACGCCAACTTCAGGTTCCATTTCCTCGGCAATGGAGTCGATGTCTTCACCGATAATAGCGGTCGCACAAGCCATACCGATGAAAATCGCCTTGGGGTTAAAGCGTTCCTTTGCGTCGAGGATGGTCTGGCGGAGCTTATCGGAAGCGCCGAAAACCATGTCCTTTTCTTTCAGGTTCGTGCTGATGTTCAGCGTATTCTGCAGGGGCTTTCCACGGCGGCGAAGGCCGTTATGCATCGAGAGGTTAAACTTGGAGTTTTCGCCGCTGCAACCGATAGGAGAATGGTCAATCAGGGCGCAGTCCGTGAGGTTTCCCACCTGGCACTGCACAATCGCATTAGAGCACATAGTCTCTTGGTTCAGCGGAGAAGCAAGTTCGCAAAGTTTGCAGCCCGAGCCCTTGCCCGCGCAACCGCCATGCTTTTTCGCACTGCGTTCGTCGTAGGCCGATTCCTTGATCAGGTCGCTCGCTTTGCCGTCCCAGCCGATAATCGTACCCAGTCGATATTCACGGTTTTCGACCGAGGTCATATTCAAATTGATATTAGTCTTGGCCATGAACCCTCACATTAAATTTGGTAGTCTTTTTCCATCATGCCGTAATCGATGAGAATCTGTTCCAAACGGTCCTGCGTCATCGGGGTCGGTATGGTAAAGAGTTCATTTTCGTCGATGTTTTTGGCAAGTTCACGGTAGACATTTGCCTGGCTAGACTTGGGTTCGAATTCAATCACGGTCTTCTTGCGGATTTCGGCCTGCTGCACAATGTTGTTGCGCGGCACAAACTGAATGAGCTGCGTGTTGAGTTCCTTGGTGAATGCACGGAGCAAGTCAAGTTCGTTATCCACATTACGGCTGTTACAAATGATACCGCCCAGGCGCACTTCACCGTGCTGGGCATACTTGGCGATACCCTTACAAATGTTGTTAGCGGCATAAAGGGCCATCATTTCGCCGGAGGCCACGATATAAATTTCTTTTGCCTTGCCTTCACGAATCGGCATAGCGAAACCGCCGCACACCACGTCACCCAACACATCGTAGAAAACGTAATCAAGGTCTTCGGTGTAGGCGCCGAGCTGTTCGAGCATGCTAATGGAGGTGATGATGCCACGGCCTGCGCAACCCACGCCCGGTTCCGGGCCACCGGATTCTACACAACGCACTCCCTTAAAGCCGACCTTTTCAAGGTCAGAAAGCTGAATTTCGGTTTTGTTGTCACGAATGGTGTCAAGCACAGTCTTTTGATGAAGGCCGCCGAGCAAAAGGCGAGTAGAGTCTGCTTTAGGGTCGCAACCGACCACAAGAACGTGCTTTCCTTGTTCTACAAGGCCTGCGGTCAAGTTTTGAGTCGTGGTGGACTTGCCGATGCCACCCTTTCCGTAAATAGCGATTTGACGTAATTTCTTAGACATGTTATCGTGTCTCCTTATGTTTTCCTACAAAATTACTAGGCAAAGGCAAGTTAGAATTAAAGTCAACTCTTTCCAATACTTTTTGAACCCGTTTAGTCAAAAAAAATCACTTTTTTTAAGTTGTTATAAATTCCGCTTATAACCCTTATTAGCGCGAATCTATCGCATGCATGAAAAAACGATTTGCAATAATAAACGCCTATAACATGCGTTAGCATAAAGCTATTGCTCTCTCAAAAAAATGAACTTTTTTTATTTTCGCTCTTGCCTTCGTATTGAAATCCATTGCTGTGATTTTTAACTTTACACCCATACTTCTTTGGCTAAGAAGTTAAAGCATTAATCACGCTACAGAACGCTAGGCAAAACGTTCACCATTTTTAATACAAACTAAATCGGTTCTTTACCGATCATTTTTGTGCAAGGTTTACATACCTTGCGAGGTTTTATGGCAACCAGTCAAGAAACAGTTTTTAGAGAACACCCGTGTTTTGGCGCTTGCAAAAACCGGAAGGGGCGCATTCATTTGCCTGTCGCCCCAGGTTGCAATATCGAGTGCCGTTTTTGCGATAGGCGCATTAACGAAGATGCTCAGGTACCGGGAAATACGAGTAAGGTAATTAAGCCCGAAGAGGCATGTGGTTACATTCGCAAGGCATTGGAATTCGTGCCGGAACTCACGACGGTGGGAATCGCAGGGCCAGGCGATACATTAGCAACCCCTTTTGCGCTAGACACATTCCGCCTAGTAAAAAAGGAATTTCCGCAACTCATTCGCTGCATGAGCACCAATGGACTTTTGCTGAACGATAAGGCAGACGAAGTCATCGATGTGGGCATTGATTCGCTCACGGTTACGGTGAATGCCGTGGACCCTGAAATCGAGGCGATGATCAATGCAAGAATTTTCTACCACGGTAAAACCTATACGGGCGTAGAAGCCGCAGAAATTCTGATTCACAACCAGCTCGAAGGCATTCGCAAGGTGGCGAAAAGCGGAACGCTTATCAAAGTCAATACGGTTCTTTGCCCGGGCATTAATGACAAGCACATCGAAGATGTGGCGGCCACCGTGCGCGAAGCGGGCGCCATCATGTACAACATCATTCCGTTGATTCCGCAAAACGGCTTTAAGGATATTCCCGCTCCGACACCGAAAACTCTTGCGATTGCGCAGGAGCAGGCGGGAGTATTCATCAACGTGTTCAAACATTGCGCCCATTGCCGTGCTGACGCCGTTGGCGTCCCGGGCGTTTACGATGTCGGCGCGCAAATCTACATGGACCGCATCCGTGTAAAGGAGACTTTCTCTCATGGCTAAATATAGAGTTGCAGTCGCCACAAACGATGGCGAAAATGTCAATGTTCACTTTGGACATGCCGCGGCGTTCGACGTCTACGAAGTCGATGAAGAAAGCGGAAAATTTGAAAAAGTCGAAGTCCGCGTTAAGCCGGAGCATTGCGACGGCACATGCGGCGATGGTGCTTGCGGTCAGCGAGATGTAGAACGTTCATCTATGTTCTCGGCAGCAAAGAATCTAGCCGATCTGGATTATGTTCTCTGCTCGCAGCTTGGCCCGCAGGCGGTGCAGGCGTTGACACGCTTTAACGTGCGCGCTTTCGATATCGCACTTCCCATTGCCGAAGCAATCGCCAAAATCAACGTGTACCGTAAAAAGATTGCGGAACGTACCCAGAGACTCACGGGATTACAGGATAAATAAAATGCGGCCTCTGATTGTAGGATTTTGTTGTAAGAACGGCCGATGTTGACGGGCGTTTATTGCGGTATTCATTTTGTCGCCCGTGTAAGGTTAACCTACGCGGGCGTTTCTTATGGGCTAAGGCCCTCAACTAAAATTTTAAAAGGATAATACAATGGAAAGTTTAACAGCAAAATTATGCGCATTTGCACGAGCCTGGCATTCTTTACAATCGGACCATACCGTTTTCAACGACTTTCTGGCGTTCGACCTGATGGGTCGCGAGGAGTACGAAAATGTTTCACGCCTGATTCTAAAGCGGTTTCCGCAAGAGTCGGAAAATTCGGTCGAATATTTCAACCGGAAATACTTTCTCCCGATTGTACTTTCTCGGAGCCGCTTTGCCGAGGACCGCGTAAAGCTCCTCGCCCGCTCGGGAAAGATTCAATATGTGATTTGCGGTGCGGGAGTAGACACGTTCTCGTTCCGCAACAAAGACCCGAATGTCGAAGTTTTTGAACTGGATTTGCTTCCGACACAAAGCTACAAGAAAAATCGCATTCGTGAACTCAAGTGGAGCGTTTCGGAGAATGTCCATTTTGTGGCGATTGACTTCAGCAAGGACAGCATTGTCGAAAGACTTGTCGCAAATGGCTTTGACTGCAAAAAGCCGACCGTTATTAGCATTCTGGGTGTCTCGTATTACCTCCCGCTTTCTGTTTTTGCAGAAACCGTGCGGCAGTTTTCAGAGATTGCATCAACCGGCATTTCGATTGTATTTGATTACCTGCAAAAAGATGCCTATTCGAATTCGGTTCAGGAATTGCGAAAAATTGTTGCTGATTGCGGCGAAACCATGGCCGAAGGCTACTTGGACCGCGAGGTTTTCGAGGTACTTGAGCGATATGGATTCAAGGTCGACGAATTTCTCGGCGAAAACGCGCTTCAACAACGCTATTTTCTGATGGGAAATCTAAAAGCATTTGATTCTGTACGCTTGATTGCGGCGGTAAAGTAGGCAAAACGGCATTAACGATTTTGCGGAGTCTTTATTTTTATAGGAAAGAAAAGGACTTCTCGAATGCACTACTTAATTGTTCCTGGTTTGAATAATTCTGGCCCGAGTCATTGGCAAAGGCACATCAATTCCGATTCAAATTTGGGTGAATGGGTGCAGGGATGTGCATTTTTGGCCGAATTCGAAAAAGGCTTGCCGCTTTAGCGTTTGTAATCTTTAGTTAAGCATTAAGGAATAATGTTGTACGAAAAATAATCCCTAAAGCGCATTAAAAAAAGTTATCTTGTGCGCGTTTTTTAAAAAAGTGGGTTAGGGATGAATCGTCAACAGCGCGAAGAGCTTCTTGATAGCATCAATCTTTTAGAAAATAGCCGAGATGAGTATATCCGGAATTATGCCGGCGTGAGTGTCCACGATCGTACAGTCAGGTCGGTGCAGCTGCGGAAGGCTCTCGAAAATGTGAAGCGGCCTTTCGCACAATTGTGCGAAAAGATGAAAACGTGCGATTGGCTGTATTTGCCTTTTGACTTGCCGGAACCCGCCCGCGTAAGGGATTCCGAGTTGACTTATTTCGGTATGCCGCCCAAGACGCTTTCGCAACTGATTGTGCTGATTGCGGCGTCAATCAAGAAGCAGAATGTCACGGTTCTTTCTATTTGCACTAGAAATCTTGCTGTATACGAGATGATGTTCGGCTTTTGGAATGCCCCGCAGAAAGACAATCTGGATGAACGTGTGGCTGCCATTACCGAGGCGGAAGAAAAGACGGGCGAGCTGTTTGACAAAGCGTCGGAAGAATTTGAAAGAATTCTGAAGATGACGGACTTGGTGAAGACCCAGATGATGTCTGTGACAGAAGCGGAACAGAGTGCGAAGGCGAAGTCTGCAGAGGCGGCAGAAAAGGTCGCCGAGATTCAGGCGCTGACAGAACAGCTGGATGCCCGAAAGCAGGGCTTGGAAGAACTTAAAGAATCTTTGACGCTCAAGATGAATGACGCCGAAGACAGGGACAGGCAATTTGCGGAGAAGATGGAGTCTGCCCAGAGTCTGATTGATCAGGCTTGCGCAAGGATTTCTGAAATCGACAGTATGACGGAAAATAGCTTGAAGGATGTTCAGGCTTGTTTGACGACGTCTAGCGAAAAGGTGGAAAAAATCAAGAAGATGACGGACCTTGTGGGTGGCGGTTCTTTGGGCAGTAGCTTTAACAAGAGAAAACGGAGCCTGGGCTGGAAGGCGCGTTTTTGGTTGTTCCTGAGTTTGGTGCTGTTCGGCGGTGCGTCCTGGTGGATTTATAATGTGTTTACTCGATTCGGCGTGCATACGGATTCTGTATGGGCCGATGTGGTGATCAATGTCGCCATGTCTTCGATGGCGGTGTTTGCGCTGATCTTTGCCTTGTGGGAATACGGCAAGGAACGCAAACTGCAAGAAGAGTACGCCTTTAGGGAAACTATTGTGTTGACCTTAACGGCGTGCTTGGAACAGCTGGATGCCTGCAACCGTGACGACGTGAAAAAGCTGCTTTCGGACACCGTCGAAAAACTTTGCTCGAAATTGCCGGTGTAGTTAGACCTTTGCGTGTCTTGAGCAAATAATCGGTTGATTTTCTACTTCTGTCGGAATTTCTTTGCTGGAATCTGCGGGTTAATGGAATAATTTTTATTCTTTAACGCGTATGGTTACGGCAATCTTTTTTTCGGTATTCTTTCTTATTTGTAATGCAGGCGCATTGTTCCTTGGCCAGCCTAGTTTCGGAAAAATCCCGCATGGTGCGCGCCTCGAACGAATTAAGCAATCCCCGCATTACGACGGCAGGCAATTCGTGAACGAAGAAGAAACGCTCTTTATGACCGGTAACAAGAGCACGCTTGCCGTATGGCGGGAGTTCATGTTCAACACTAAAAAGCAAACGGTTCCGGACACCGCCCTGCCTGCTATCAAGACTGACCTGAAAAAACTGCCCAGCGATAAGGATTGGGTCGTTTGGTTTGGCCATTCGTCTTACCTTTTGAACCTTTCCGGCAAAAAAATCTTAGTAGATCCCGTATTTTATAAGGGGTCGCCAGTGAGCTTTGCGAACAAGATGTTCAAGGGTACGGATATCTATAAACCTGCCGATATGCCGGATATTGATTACTTGGTGATTACGCATGATCATTGGGACCATTTGGATTACGAAACCGTTGTGGAATTAGAACCGCGTGTCAAGAAGGTTGTTACGGCGCTCGGAGTCGGTTCGCATTTGGAGTATTGGCGTTACCCTGTGGAAAAAATTCTAGAATTCGACTGGTGGGAATCTATGGACCTTGGCGACGGCAACCGCGTCACGGCGACTCCGGCAAGACATTTTTCGGGTCGCGATCTGAACAAGAATAAGACCTTTTGGGCGTCGTTTATTTACGAATCGCCAAAGCGTACTGTCTGGATTGGTGGCGACGGCGGTTACGGCAAGCATTTCAAGCAGATTGGCGAAAAGTTCCAGAATATCGATTTGGGCATTATGGAAAATGGTCAGTACAATCCGGACTGGGCGCAAATCCATACTATGCCGGAATATTTGGGCAAAGAAATGATGGAACTTGGCGCTAAGCGTTACCTCACCGTCCATCATTCCAAATTCTGCCTGAGCAAACACGCTTACTTTGAGCCACTCGAAAATGCAAAGCGGGCCGCCAAGGAATCTGGCAAGCCCGTATTGATGCCTGAAATCGGCGAAGTCGTTTATTTAGATTAAAATAGGTCGTTTATTAAAACTTTTTTATGCACCTTACGGCAGCGGCTTGCCACTTGTATATGTTGTAACTAGATGGGCGTTGGTACGTAGTAAATCTACCGACGTAGGCATTTTCTTCGTCACGTTCCTGCGCCAAAATGATATTCCCGGTCGTCATGAAAGAATAAATACCCGGAGCCATGCGTAGCCCGTTTGCGGGCATGGCGAATCCATAGGTGTTGCAGTGGTATTTTCTAAAGCCTTCTTCTGAAGGGTAATAAGAACTCCATGAAGAAGCGCAAGATAAATTATAATAGTAGTTTTCTTCAAATACGAGCAAATCGTTATAAACGGGCAATCTCCAGCCATCGGGGCAAATTCCTTGAACGGTGTCGCCCGGAGCACATTTCACTCCCATGCCGCAACCGGTTTTTGCAGAATCCATTGCTACTGACCAGGTGTAATAACGTCCATAAATATCGCAGTTTTCTTCGATGTCGTTAAGGCAGAAATCTCCGTTTTTTATAGGCGAATCGTAGTTGAGGTTTTCGGCCATCCATTCGCGCCCTTGGAAGGTGATGGTCTTGTACACTTTGCCATCTCTTTCATCTTTTAGTTCGCCGTATTCCCAATCTACTTCCATTTCAGAGGCAATGCGGTTGAGATCGCTGGCAGTGTCCGGTTCTGCGTTGAGGGTAGATACATAGGAGCCGCTAGTGAACTGTCTTGGAACAGTGTCTGCAACGCAACGGATGGCGGCGCTTCTAAAATGACTCAAGGTCCAGTCGCTGCAGCTTTTCTGGCACCATATTTGTTCCCAGTGGTTAGTGGCCCAGTACCAAAAATGAATGTTGGAGCCATCGGAGGTCCCCGATATAAAACCGGTTGGATTTTTTGAATCGAAAATATTAATGTTTTCTTCGGATTTGAACTCGTTTAACAATTCGTGCGCTTCACGAGAAGTAGGCATATGGAATCCCAGAGGGCAAATTCCGCGCTCATCCCAGTTGCAGTTTTCTCGGCTCAGGGTGTCTCCGCAGTTAGTTCGGAGTGTGTCTGCAGCGGCAGTAACATCGTAATCGTAACCGCTCTTCAAAACATAACTGCTTGAGTTGTACATGGAAGAGACTTGGCCACTTTTTGTCTTGAATACAAGATTCTGGGCAAGCCAAATATGACCTCCGATTTCAAGAGTCTTGTACACATGGTCGTCGCGTTCGTCCAAGAATTCGCCATAGGTTACATCTGGATTCAGGTAGGCGTCGTAAACGCACTTATGCTTGGAACAGTCGTAGGTCCCTGCGGGAACGATTTTCGGTACGGGGGATTGTCCGTGAAAAACTTCTTTGATGGTTCCGCTGTTTGTAGAGCCGTTTTCCGAGGCCGATGTTCCGCTATCGTCAGAACAAGCGGAAATACAAAGCACCGATGCGGTAAACCCAAGAGGAACGGCAAGGCGACTGATCGATATCCGAGAAAACATATGAACCCTCCTATGATTCAGACCATGAAAATGTAGAAAAATTATATTTGAGGTAGATGTTTTATCCTAAGTGGTGGGTTATGAAGAAAAAATTCCTCTGTTTAAGCATATTGCTTTCTGCCCTGTTTTTTACGTTCGGGTGCGGAGAAGGCGATTCGTCAACCGCTCAAGTTGAAGATGAGCCCTCCTCTTCATCGGAAGCAGAGGATGGTGACGGCCAGGACAATAGTAGCGGTAGCTCAAAAAGCAGTTCTTCTACGACGGATGGTTCTTCGTCCAGTAAGTCCAAGGTAAAGACTAGGCCTGATAAGGTTGAGTTTGAGCAAGGAACCTTCGTTGATGAGCGTGATGGTCAGGAATATAAATATGTAACCATCGGGAACCAAACCTGGATGGCTGAAAACCTGAACTACAAAATTGAACCGGGAAGTTGGTGTGTTGAGGAAGGTGAAAAAGGCTGCAAAAAATTCGGAAGAGCCTATACGTGGGCGGCGGTTTTGGATACAGCCAATAGCGGTTGTAATCCTAATAAACAATGCGAATACCCGTTCCAGGGGGCATGCCCCAAGGGGTGGCATGTTCCGATTCTCGATGAATGGGATACCCTTGTTTCGGTAACATCCCAAAAAAGGAAAGATGACGATTCTTATAAAGGTGTCGCTTACCTTTACTTGGCCAAGGAAAACTGCTATTACTGCGGGTCGGACGATTATGGATTTTCTATTAGGACAAACAAGGATTCCTTGTCCCGTTTGATTCAGTTCTATACCTCGAATAACTTCAATTATGAAAACGTACATTATATATATGGCTATAGGCGCGGCGTTTATGTTGATATCGATTTGTACGACATTGATGTCAATGGCGTAGACAGATCTTCTACAGCTCCGAAAATGGTTCGCTGCGTCAAAGATGAGATTGACCGCCCCGATATTAAAAACCCTAAAACCGTGAAATCGACTGCAGAGGGTTGTGAAGATGCGGTATGGCAGCCAAGAGTTCAACCTTGTAACGACGGAACAACGGATAATTGTGTCTATGAAGGTGGCGGTGTGAAAATCGGGGATAAAGTCTGGAAAAAGGGCGCTGTCAACACGACTCCGTATTACAATGGTGCTACATGTGGTGATGGTTGGTATGTGGCCGACAGTCTTGATTGGGAAAATCTTTTTAAGGACGTTGGCGGAAAGTGCTTTGCCTCGCTCATGCTGAAATCATCATCAGGGTGGGATGCCGGAAACGGAATAAACGCCTATGGACTGAACATCACGCCTACTGGACACTACGATGTGTGGGTAGACTATGAAAAGAAAACCGCTCGCCTTGACAACCGTGAATTCAATGGAGAAAGGACTGATGCCGGCTTCTTTGTGTATGCCGAAAACAACAGCTATCGCAATGTATTTGCTTTCAATACGACGCAGAATGTTTATTGGAGCAGCAGAACTTCTACTTCTGCAAACCTTCTTTGCATCAAGGGGTACAGGGAAGATGAAAAGGCGGACCCCGAAAAAGAAGTCTTCATCAATCCTGACTTTGATTATGGGGAATTTACCGACCCGCGAGACAAGCAAGTCTATAAGACAACCATTATCGGGCAACAGAAGTGGATGGCGCAGAACCTCCGCTACGAAACCGAGAAGAGCAAAACTGTAGAAGCAAGGAAATACGGACAACATTATACTTACGAAGATGCTCTTGAGGTATGCCCTGACGGCTGGCATCTGCCTTCTCAGGCGGAATTTGACACCTTGATTTATATCGGTGCAAAAGATTACAAGAGCAGAAGGCTCCTGAGTAAGGATGAATCTTCGTACTATAGCGATGAGACGGGATTTTCGATGGGGCTTATTGCAAGTGAAGACTATTCCCGCCCGCATTATACCGCTTCATTCTGGTCAAGCACGAAGATTACGGACACGACGGCGGCCATGTTGTACGCCTATAAGAATTCTTCGGATACCCTGTATACAACTGAAGCAAGAATGAGGGTACACAAGAGTGTCCGTTGCGTTAATGATACCGCTTTTACTTACGGTTATACGGGCAAGTACGAAACCCTCGAAGATGCCCGTGATGGTCATACTTACAAGGCAGTAGAAATCGGTGGCGCAACCTGGATGGTTGAAAACTTGAATTTCAAAACAGACAGTAGTTACTGCCAGCTGGATTCGTGCGATGTTTATGGAAGACATTATAAATATCCGTTCACATCGGAAGAAGGCGGGGACTTGTGCCCCGATGGCTGGCATATTTCCACAACGGCTGATTGGGAAAAATTGCTGGCAAGTACGTATGACAAGGATTCGACCTCGGTTGGCTTGAAGAATCCCTTTGCTTGGCCGATGAAGGTTCAAGGGAACAATGCGTACGGTTTCAACGCCTTGCCAAACGGATGCTACAATGATTATGACTTCGGCTCGCCCCGCACGGTAGCCTGCTTTGGCGTCGAGAACTCCGATGCAGAAGACGAAACCGGATATTACTACAACATGTCTGGAAATAAAGTCATGCGAGATACGATTAGCGCGGGCGATTATTTTGGAATACGTTGCGTCAAAAATCCGTAAAGTTTTCCAAAAAGGATTTTATCTTTAATGAAGTCAAGGGGGGCTTTCATGAAAAATACACTTAAATACTTTTTGGGGGTAATTCTCCTATTTTCTGTTTGCGCATGGAGCAAAGCATCTGATATCCTCATCGTCGTTGACGACGAAATGATAAAAGACAACGAAATCAAGAATGCCATAGACACCTATACGGATGACATCTGGAATACTTATCAAGTAAACGCTACTATCGTGCCTTTCAAATCCCAGAAGAACGGCGGGAAAGCCACCGACCTAAAAGAAATACTCGTAAGCAAGAAGGATTCCATCACGGGCGCCATCTTTGTTGGAGACATTCCTCGAGCTCAATTTGAATTCTACCAGAAAACACAAGAAGGATTCCGGTACCAGCGCTGGGTAACAGACCTTTACTTCATGGACCTTGACGGTGTTTGGAAAGACACTGCTGCCGGAGGCCCCGAAGCCTATGGCGGAAAGTTGTTTGAAACCACCACGACAACATTAAACTTTGATGTACGCGATGGTTCTCCGATACCAGGGAAAGTACCGGCGGATAGTTTTTCAATTGCATATTCCGGATACATAAAATCTCCAGTCACCGCACTTTGTTCCCTGCAACTTACCACGGATAACGACAGGCGCCTTTGGATTAACGATTCCCTGCTCATTGATGCATGGTTCAACAACTGGGACATTCCATATTACAGCGCTTTTCAATTCAAGAAAGACAGTCTCTACAAATTCAAACTAAACTATGCAGAGGAATATGGCGCCGCTTATCTGACACTAAAATGGAAATGCGGGAATAATGCCTCCTATATGCCAATCCCTGATTCCGTTTGGCGTCAAAATGACAAGAGCACACGCGGTCTCAACCAAACCTTTTACGGAAATATTTTCATGATAGATTCGCTCCCCGAAGAAGACATAAAGCACCTTTGGATTTCTGGAAAATCCAATGGAGTTTTTGACGGGCACTATTCCAAAAGTGGCGCAGTTTCTGATTCTTTTGAAATATGGGTTTCTCGAATTGACCCCAACACGGCAGGTTTCTACGGTAACCCCAAAACACTTTTATTGAACTATTTCGAGAAAATTCACAACTACTATCTCGGTTTGTTCAAGAAAGCTACGCGTAGTGCCATGTTCCTAACTGAGGAAGGAGGCCTAAACAATCCTCTAGACCAGAAATTCGTTGATGGCTTGAGCCTTCTTTATTCCCCAGACTCCCTTGATAAGTCTATCGCTGACGGGCAGGAATATCTAGACAACATAAAATCAGATAAGTATGATTGGGCCCTTTATGGTGGGCACGGAGGCCAAACTGGCCTTGGAAACGGACTGGATATAACACAAGTGGAAAGGAACATGTGCGTTTCACCGAGATTCTTCCACTTTGCCTGCTGTGGTCCACTTACCTGCTATGATTTCTACGGCAACGCCAATAGTGCCTCTGTTGGAAGCGAGCATATCTTTAACACGATTAACGGCGGTTTTGTAAGTATCGGTTCGTCCAAAACCAGTGGAAGCGACCAAATGGATGGTTTCATGTACTACGCCTTTGAGCACAAGTTCATTGGCGAATCGTTCCGGGAATGGGTAAACGAAAGGGTGAAAAGGAACCAGTATGGCCACAAGGAAGACCTTTACGATTGGTTCTATGGAGAATCGATTATCGGAGATCCGATGCAAAAACTGGAAGTGCCGGAACAAAAAACGATTCGCATCCATAAAGTCAAAGCACAACGGATGCCACAAAAAAACGGCAAACTGTACGACCTTTTAGGAAGAATCAAAGGCTTTTTAAACATCCAGTAATATACCAAACTAAAAATCCTCGCGCAGGGAGTAGCCCTGCGCTATCAAAAGCGATGTCAACTCTGTACTAGCTTCAAAAAATACCGGTGAATGCTCGTGTCGCTATTGAGTTCCGGGTGAAACGAAAGTGCAATCTGGTTCTTGTAGCGAACGGCAACGATTTGCTCGGGAGCATCTGCAGTATTCGCACTTGCCGTATGCGAAAGGATTTCGACGCCTTCGCTGACCGATTCAAAGAAGGGCGCGCGAATAAAGGTCTGCGGCACTTTTCCGATGTGAGCGACTTCGTTTTCCGTAAAGAAGCTGCCGAGCTGCCTTCCGTAAGCATTCCTGCGAATAATGGCGGGGAGTGTTGCGAAATGCGCCTTGTTTTCGCCTGCAATTTTTTCGGCAAGGAGGATTGCGCCGGCACATGTTGCGAGTACGGGCAGGCCTTCGACAATCTTTTTACGAAGAGGCTCGAAAAGTCCCAAGTCGTGGAGCAGCTTCCCTTGCACGGTACTTTCTCCACCGGGGAGTACGAGACCGTCTAAATGGCGGTCAAGGTCGCGTAACTGCCTGATTTCAAATACTTCGGCGCCGAGCGATTGCAGAATGCGTTCATGTTCGATGAACGCCCCCTGCACCGCGAGTACGCCAATTTGCGGTTTGTTAATTCCCATTACTTTCCCCTTTCGGCCATCAGCAACGCGATTTCCTGTTCGTTGATACCGACCATGGCTTCGCCCAAGTCTTCAGAAAGCTTGGCGATAAGCTTTGCATCGGTGTAATTGGTAACTGCCTGTACAATGGCGGCGGCACGCTTGGCGGGGTTGCCCGACTTGAAGATTCCGGAGCCTACGAAAACGCCTTCGGCACCGAGTTGCATCATGAGGGCGGCATCGGCGGGGGTGGCAACACCACCGGCAGCGAAGTTCACTACGGGGAGTTTCTTGTGGTCGTGAACGAAGCGCACCAGATCGTACGACACCTGGAGTTCCTTGGCTCGGTTAAAGAGCTCGTCTTCGCGCATACTCGAGATGCGGGCGATTTCCTGGTTCATCAGGCGCATGTGTCGTACGGCCTGGACGATGTCGCCCGTACCCGGCTCGCCCTTGGTACGGATCATCGACGCGCCTTCTTCGATACGGCGCAGCGCTTCGCCCAAATCCTTCGCGCCGCACACGAACGGTACGTCGAAATCGCGCTTGTTGATGTGGAAAATATCGTCGGCAGGAGAAAGCACTTCGCTTTCGTCAATGTAGTCAATCTCGATAGCCTGCAAAATCTGCGCTTCGGCAAAATGACCGATACGGCATTTGGCCATGACCGGGATAGAGACGGCATCCTGAATGCCCTTGATCATCTTGGGGTCGCTCATGCGCGATACACCGCCCGCGGCACGGATGTCGGCAGGAATGCGTTCCAGGGCCATCACGGCGGCGGCACCTGCGGCTTCGGCGATTTTGGCCTGTTCAGGGGTTGTCACATCCATAATCACGCCACCCTTGAGCATCTGGGCAAGGTTCTTGTTGAGTTCGTAACGGTTCTGGTCAGACATGTAAATCTCCTTGGTTGTGGAATGGTTTAATTTCAGGCTGTAATTTAAAACATTCGCTTGACCTGCACAATATTCAGTTTTTTACTATTTTTATAAGGTCAGTTAAATATCAGATTAGCAATACTAATAAGGTCAGTTTCATGTTCACTTACGATATGTCCAAGGCGGGAGCAAATAGCCTCTACCATTACCTTTATCAATGCATCAAAAAAGATATCGTAAGCGGAAACGTCCTTGCCGAAGAACAACTCCCTTCCAAACGCAACCTCGCGCAGAATCTCGGCATTAGCGTCGTGACGGTTGAAAATGCTTATGCACAGCTCCTCGCCGAAGGCTACATTTATTCGCTCCCTAAAAAAGGCTTCTTTGTTGTAGACATAAATGCCGCGGCTAATGCGCAAGTCCATCGGAACCGCAAGAAACCCCGCACGCGCAGAATCCACGCAGAACTCTCCGACGAATCAGAACATGTCAACCCGAAATATATCGCCGACTTCGCAAGCAATGGCGCCGACATCGAGGCATTCCCCTTTACCACTTGGGCAAAAATCACTCGGGAGGTCCTTTGCGAAAGGCAAAATGATTTGTTGCAAGTTTCTCCGGGAATGGGCGCGCTAGAACTTCGCCGAGCCATTGCCCGCATGCTCCGCGAATTCAGAAATATCCAGGTGTCGCCAGAACAGATTGTCATTGGCGCCGGAACCGATTACCTTTATGGCTTGCTAGTACAATTGCTCGGATTTGACAAGTGCTATGGCGTAGAAGACCCGGGATGGAGTAAAATATCAAAACTGTATAGCCAATACGGCGTCAAGGTGTGTCATATTCCCATTGCGGCAGAAAGTTTTGTAGACTCCGTCAAGAAATCTGACGTTGATGTCGTTCATATTTCGCCGGCGCACCATTTTCCGACCGGGATGGTGATGCCTGTCGGCGAACGCTATCGCCTGCTCAGTTGGGCTGCCGAATCTCCCAATCGCTACATCGTCGAAGATGACTATGACAGCGAATTCCGCATGACCGGAAAGCCCATCCCCGCACTACAGAACATCGATGTTACCGAGAAGGTGATTTACCTGAACACCTTTTCGAAGACGATGACTTCTGCGATTCGCCTCAGTTATATGGTGCTCCCGCCACATCTTGCCGAGAAATTCCATAATAAACTTTCGTTCTATTCGTGTACGGTTTCGAACCTGGATCAGTATGTAATGGCAAAATTCATCGATCTCGGTTACTACGAAACTCATATCAACCGCATGCGCAATCTGTACCGGGCCAAGCGTGATATGCTCCTGTCGGCTATCCGCAAGAGCAGGCTTTCGAATGTCGCCCGAATTTACGAAGAAGATGCTGGCCTCCACTTTATCTTGGAAGTGAACACGAAATGTTCCGATATAGAATTCTGCAACCGCGCCCGATTTCGCGGGGTAAACATCCGCGCCCTTTCGGAGTATTATTTTGAGGCGAAGCCATCGCAGCACAAGTTTGTCGTGAACTACTCGTCGGTAGATAGAGCGAGCATGCAAAAAGCAGTGCAGATACTCGCGAGCCTGTGCAACTAAAAGGGTTAACGTTTTAAATCGCACTCAGCCTGTTCATAGTCAATTAGCTTGGTGATAGTTGGGTGAGTTCCGCAAACGGCGCAGTCATCGTTATGACTCGGGAGTTTTACCTTGCGGAATTCCGCCGTGAGTGCGTTGTAGGTGAGTAGGTAACCCGTAAGTAAATTACCCACTCCAAGAATATACTTGATTGCTTCCATTGCCTGCAAACTTCCGATGACGCCTGCGATTGCCCCAATCACGCCCGCCTCTTTGCAAGTCGGCACAGAACCTTTCGGGGGCGGTTCCTCGAAAATGCAGCGGTAGCAAGGCCCCTGCTCCGGCACGTATGTCATCAGCTGCCCCTGAAATCCGACAATACCTGCATGAGAAAAAGGCTTCTTCGCCATGACGCAAGCATCATTAATCAGGAACTTCGCCGGGAAATTATCGGTTCCATCAATAATGAAATTGTAATCCTTAATGAGGTCGAGAATGTTTTCGCTCGTTACGAAAGTATGGTAAGCGATTACATTCACGTCAGGATTCATCGCTTCCATGGTTTCTTTCGCGGATTGCACCTTGGGCTTACCCACATCTTGCGTGGCGTGTATTATCTGACGTTGTAAATTTGAAAGGTCAACCACATCGGCATCGGCAATACCGATCGTGCCCACGCCGGCGGCGGCAAGGTACATGGCCACTGGCGCGCCAAGGCCGCCCGCACCAATGACGAGTACCTTCGCATTCAAGAGCTTCTTTTGGCCCTTTACGCCGACATTTTTAAGAATGATGTGGCGCGAATAGCGTTCCAATTGTTCGTTGGTAAAAACCATTTTTCTATTGGATTTTCGAACTCATCACACGTACTTCGAGAGCGTCACAACATCTTCACCGCTCCACGTGTAAAGCGCGAGCAACGGCTCGTCTTTTGTTTGCATGGAATGGACGTGGTTCGAGGGGTGTAGAATAAATTCTCCGGGACCGCGGACTTTTGAAACGCCGTCTAATGTCCAAACGGCAAGGCCCGAAAGCACCACATAAAGTTCCGTGGCGGGGTGATAATGCGCCGGATACAAGGTATTCTTTCCGAGAAGCGTAAACCCGAAACAAAAATGCTCGTCGTGATACGGCGCTTCGGGCCCGAGGATTTCTCCCCAGCCCATACGGTTTCCTAAATCAGGCATATCGGCGCGAGGCTCGTAATTATACTTCCATGGCAAAAAAGGGAGTGCTGGCTTTAACGCTTTCAGCAAATTTGCAGTCTCTGAACTTCCGTGTTTTGCGGAGTCTTCAATCCAGCGAATCAACGGAGAATCGCTTTTTTCGAAAGTCCCACTCGGGGCAGGGATTTCACGCGCTACAAACTTGGCTGCCTCTTGACCGATATCATCGTCAATTTGGGCGCGTTCATTCAGAAATCGCTTCGATTCTTCAATTAAACGGGCGATAAAATCTTGCATCGGAATTTGCTCGTTTTACTTCACACTGGATTTCAACACGGCAACGGTGTGGCCGATCACTTCGCCCTTTAGGAATGCTTCGTAAGCTTCTTTAGCAGTAAGTTTCGAAGATTCCAGCGACTTTTCGATTTCGAAAGCGTTCTTGCCGGATTCTTTCACCGAAATATCGGCGAATGCTTTTTGCAAGTCGCTCGCGCGGTAGAATCGGAACGGCCCGAGGCCCGCCTTTTCTTGTGCAGCGTAGCCCGAAATCACGTCTTCGGGTTCCGCCTGCACCTTCCAGGAGTAAGTGAAAATTTCAGAAGAAAGCCCTGCCAGTTCACCGAGCTTGATAAGTGCGCTGAGAGGTACGCGGCCACCGAGTGTTGAATAAACGGCACCCTTGTCAGCCAAGTAATCGCGTGCCTGCTTGAGTGCCAGATAATGCAAATCCAGCATCTGTTCGTGCACGAATTCTGGAATCACTTCGACGCGCTTTTCCAGGTAATGGCCGCTGTTTCGTTTGTCTTCAATCTTGGTGTTGTCCGTTAACGGGACATTGGGCAGGTTCTCGTAAATCACGTCGTAACGGCGCTTGCCATTTTCAAGAGGTTGTAGAAGGTCGCCTGCACCGAATTCCAATTCAATTGAATCTGCATTCTTCAAATTTTTCCTGATGTTTTCAGCGGCGGCATCCACCACGCTTTCCAGCAAGTCGGTAAAACCTACGCGCTTGGCACCCAAAAGTTCAATGCCCGTCAAGACATCGATACCGGAGCCCGTACCGATTGAAGCGAAAGCTTCCACGTCGTGCCCCAAGTTTTCGCGAATCAGCTTGAAAGCGGGTGCCGCAATGTAGGCCACCCAATCGCTAGTAATATCTTCGGTCTTTGGCAAATAGGCGTGATCCGTTACAGCCACGGAAAGGTAATCTTGAACATGTTTCGGTGCTTCTTCTAAAGCCAGATACTTTTTAACATCAACTAAAATACTCATTTATAGGTTGCCTCACTTTTTTTTGAGTCCAAATATAGATGTGGACTATAGCCGCGTCCAATACAAAATTTCTAGCGCTTGCTATCAATTTTTTGTATAAGTAAAAAGCCCGTTTTTCCTTGACAAAGTTTATGCATTTATGTAGATTTATGCATAGAAATTCAAACCACGTTTTTTCAGCGCTTGGGAATGCTCAAAAATGCGACGTTCTTTTCGGTGCTGTTAACAAAAGGAGCCTTATACAATGGCACATTATCTCTTTACTTCTGAATCGGTGTCCAAGGGACACCCCGACAAAGTTTGCGACCAGATCTCGGATGCAATTCTCGACGCCTGCCTCGCCCAAGACCCGAATAGCCGCGTGGCTTGCGAAACGCTCGCCAACACCGGTCTCGTCGTGATTTCTGGCGAAATTACCACTAAAGCAGTTATCGATTACCAACAAATTGCACGCAAGACTATTAAGAGCATCGGTTACGTGAATCCGGAACTTGCTTTTGATTATAAGGGCTGCTCCGTGCTCGTTGCAGTGGACAAGCAGTCGCCCGATATCGCTCAGGGTGTTGACGCCAAGGCGGCCGAAGGCAAGGAAGATGACAAGCAGGGCGCAGGCGATCAAGGCATGATGTTCGGTTACGCCGTGAACGAAACCAAGGAATTGATGCCGCTTCCGATTAGCCTTGCTCACAAGCTCATGGAAGAAATCCAGAACCTCCGCGAATCCGGCAAAATCAAGTGGCTTCGCCCCGACGCAAAATCTCAGGTGACTGTCGAATACGACGAAAACGATAAGCCCGTGCGCGTCGATACCGTGGTGGTCAGCACCCAGCACGATGAATTCGTGAACGGCAAGGAACTCAAGCATTCTACCATCGAAAAGGAAATCATCGAAAAGCTTATCAAGAAGGTGATTCCCGCAAAGCTTTTGGACAAGAAGACTCGCTTCCTCATCAATCCGACGGGTAAATTCGTGATTGGAGGCCCGCACGGTGACTGCGGCCTGACGGGTCGTAAAATTATCGTGGACACCTACGGTGGCATGGGCCGTCACGGTGGTGGCGCTTTCAGCGGCAAGGACCCGAGTAAGGTCGACCGCAGCGCCGCTTATGCTGCTCGCTATGTGGCAAAGAATATTGTGGCAGCTGGTCTTGCAGACCGTTGCGAAGTGCAGCTTGCCTACGCTATCGGTTATTCCAAGCCGGTGTCCGTGCTGGTGAATACGTTCAAGACTGGCAAGATTGATGACCGCAAGATTGAAGAAATCGTGAAGAAGACCTTCGACCTTTCTCCGGCAGGCATCGTGAAGATGCTTGACTTGAAGAAGCCCGGCTACCAGGCAACTGCCGCGCTCGGCCATTTCGGCCGCACCGGCGCTCGCTTCACCTGGGAAAAGACGGACAAGGCTGCAACTTTAAAAAAAGCCGCTCGCGTCTAGTCAACAAAGTTCGTACCCGAAACGCTCGCTCTCGCCACCACGACTCATTAAGATGAGTCGCTTGTGGCTCACAGAAGAAACTCGCCAAAGCATAAGCGAATTCTCTCTAGCAAAAAGATTAAGGTTCGTCAAACGACGAGCCTTTTTTGTTATATGTCTCACTCCAAAAGCTTTTAGCGCTTATAGAACATTTTTTAGCACGTATGTTTTCTCTTGCGTCATTTCAGCAAGAGTTCCGGAGATGCCTTCTCGGCCGACACCGCTCATTTTGTAACCGCCAAAAGGTTGTTCAATATGTCGGTAGTTCCCCGATCCGTTAATAACAACGGCGCCGCATTGAAGATTTGCTGCAACGCGCATCGCTCGCTCTACAGATTTACTCATAATGCCCGCTTGAAGCCCGTACCTTGACGCATTGGCGAATTTAACGGCGTCTTCAAGTACGATTAAAGGATCGTTTCCACCTAATTCCAAAAAAACTCGTTTAAGTGTTTTTGCGCCGATTTCTGCCAGCGAAACACCAACTTCCGTGCTGCCAGTAAGAGAAATTGCGTTTACTTTGGGGCTTTCTGCAAGGATTTTTCCGATAAATTCACCAGAGCCTGTTATGATTTGCAATACGCTTCCTGGGATTCCCTGTTCTATACAAAGGGCAATTATTTTTATTAATGTAAGGGGGGGGTGTCGCTTGCGCGCTAACACGAATTTCTCCACGAGCTTCCTGAATGATTTTCCCCATTTTCCGTGAAAGATTTTGAGAAAGATCTTCAAGATGTTCTTCAATGGCATCTGCACAACGGTTCAGTAGGCGGACTCGTTCATGAGTGGGCACTTTCGCCCAAACGCGCTTTCCTACTTGCGCTGCATCAATCGCTTGATTGACATCGTCTGCAGTTGCCTTGGGTACGGTATCAATGAATTATCATAAATTTTTATAGCGCCTCGATACAATGAGTTGTTATAATTTTTAACGATACCTAGGTATCAAAAAACATTATTGGACATTTGTTTTTGCGACTTCTACATTTAGTCAGATGACAAAAAGAGTGGCAGTCGGTTTATCGGGCGGTGTAGATTCCGCCCTTTCGGCGTACCTGTTGCAAAAGCAGGGGTACGATGTGGTGGGGCTTACCATGGCAACGTGGGACGGCTCGGTGAATATGCCCGCAGTAGAAGGTCGTGAAGGCTGCTACGGCCCCAGCGAAGATAAGAATATCGAAGAAGCGAAACTGGTGGCAGACCGCTTGGGAATCCCGCATTATGTGGTTCCTGTTGCCGGCGAATATAAAACCAAGGTGCTGGATTATTTCCGCGCCGAATACCGCGCTGGCCGTACTCCGAACCCGTGCGTGCGTTGCAATCAGTCCATCAAGTTTGGCGCATTGCATTTGGCCGCCCGCAAAATGGGAATTGAATTCGATTGTTTTGCTACGGGGCATTATGCGCGCCTCGATTTCAAAAACGAGAATGAACCGTTCTTATATCGCGCTTTAGATGCGGGCAAAGACCAGACTTATTTTTTGTCGCGCCTCTCGGCAGAGCAACTTTCAACAGTGCTTTTCCCGCTGGGCGGTATGCACAAGCAAGATGTAAAGGCTCTCGCCGCTGAAATCGGCTGGGAAGATTTTGCGACCAAGCGCGAAAGCCAGGATTTTATCGAATGCGGTGATTACTCGGTGCTGTTCGAAGAATCGGACCAGGTGCCGGGCGATTTCGTGGATGTGAGCGGCAAGGTGCTTGGCCGCCATAAGGGAATTGTGAATTATACCGTAGGTCAGCGCAAGGGCTTGAATATTGGTGGGCAAAAGGAACCGCTTTTTGTGGTGGCTATTGATGCTGCCAAGAATCAGGTAGTTCTCGGGCCCCGCAGCGCTCTTTCCTGCATTCAAGTTTCTGCCATTGACTTAAACTTGATGGTCAACGAAAACTCGCCGCTGCTTAGGGGACCGCTAGACGCCCATATTCGCTTGGGCCACAAGGGCTCTCCCGCAAAGATTCTGGATTTGGAACCGGGCCGCATTCGCGTTGAATTCGAAACGCCGCAATTTGCAGCAGCTCCTGGCCAAGTGCTGGTGCTTTACGCCGGCGAAGGCGTCGTCGCCTCGGCAATTATTGACAAGTAATTTATTTGCAGTGTCGCAGGAGTGCGGCGATGTAAGCTTTGGCGTAGCGCGAAGGCGTTACGCCTTTTCGCATCACGTAACCGATGGTCATTTTGTCGCGAACGTCGAGGTGCCTCGCGATAATGTTTCGACCGTTGAGCTTGTGGCTGATGACACCCGAACAGATGGTATAACCGTTCAGGCCAATGAGCAGGTTGAAAAGCGTCGCGCGGTCGCGAACCTTGATATTGCGTGGACAGTCGAAATCAATGGCGGTCAGGGGTTCTTCGGCAAAGTAGAAGGAGTTGAAGTCGCCCTGTTCGTAGGTCAGGTACGGATACGGTTTCAAGTCTTCCAGCGTGATTTTTTCTTTTCGAGCGAGAGGGTTCCTGGACGACATAAACACGTGCAAAGGGGTCGCAAAGAGCGGTTCAAAGACCAAATTGTTCTTTTGAATGAGTTTTTTAATGACTTTTTCGTTCTTGTCGCTCAAATAAAGTACGCCTATTTCGCTTTTTAGCTTCGCAATATCGTCAATAATTTCGTTAGTTTGAGTTTCTCGGAGCGTAAAATCGTAGCTCGGACCGCCGAATTTTCGGATGACATCGACGAATGCGTTGACCGCAAAAGAGTAGTGCTGGCAGCTCACGGAAAAGATGGTACTGCCTCCTTTGCCGCCCTTGTAGCGGTCTTCCATCAGGGTTGCCTGTTCCAAAACTTGCCTTGCGTAAGAGAGAAGTTCGTCGCCCTCGTTAGTAATCGTGACGCCTTTATTGGAGCGGTTAAAAATGGTGACTCCCATTTCTTCTTCAAGCTCGTGAATGGCTGCCGTAAGGCTCGGTTGCGATATGAATACACGCTTCGATGCTTCGGTAATGTTGCGTGTGTCGGCTACGGCGATAGCATATTTAAGTTGTTGTAAAGTCATAGACCTTTCTTATAGCCAGTTATCAACTTTTCTTTTGTTTATACCATAGGAAAATTCTATGGTGAATGCCTAAAAAATAGTATTTTACCGATGATGAAAAAGGAGATATATTTGGCGGCGTAATCGAAAAACAAACAAAAAAGGTAGGTAAAACACTATGAGCAATAAAAAAACATCTGTAATCGGTTTCCCGCGTATTGGTAAGGCCCGCGAACTCAAGTTTGCAAGCGAAAAGTTCTTCAAGGGCGAAATCTCCGAAGCGGAGCTCCAGAACGTCGCCGCCGAAATCCGTCAGTACGGTTGGGCAAAGCAGAAGGCCGCCGGCATCGACTTTATTCCCTCGAACGATTTCTCGTTCTACGATAACGTTCTCGATACCGCATTCTTGTTCGGCATCGTTCCGGAACGTTATAAAAACCTCGACTTGAGCGTACTCGAAAAGTATTTCGCAGCCGCTCACGGTTACCAGGGTGAAAAGGGCGACGTGAAGGCTCTCCCCATGAAAAAGTGGTTCAACACGAACTACCACTACATTGTTCCGGAAATTGATGACGCTTCTGAATTCAAGGTGAATGATTCCAAGCCGGTGCAGGAATACAACGAAGCAAAAGCTGCTGGAATCCAGACCGTGCCGACTTTGATTGGCTCCTACACGTTCCTCCGCTTGGCCCGCTACAATGGTCAAAAGAAGGCCAAGGATTTTGTAGCCTCTGCAGTCGCTGCTTACGCGAAGGTTGCCGAATTGCTCGCCGCAGCCGGTGCCGAATGGATCAGTTTCGCCGAACCCGCTTTGGTGTTTGACGTGACCGCCGAAGAAAAGGAACTTTTCAAGTCTATTTATGTGGAACTCGTCAAGAAGGTGCGTACCGCAGGCCTCAAGATTGCCTTGCAGACTTATTTTGGTGATATCCGCGATGTGTACCAGGATGTGGTTGCCCTCGGTTTCGATGCCATCGGTCTTGATTTTGTGGAAGGCCTCAAGTCGCTGGAACTTGTAAAGTCCGGTTTCCCGAAGAACACGCTCTTGCTCGCCGGTATCGTGAACGGCAAGAACATCTGGCGTGCCGATTACTCGCAGAAGATTGCTCTGCTCGCCGAAATCGTGAGTGCTGTCGGTGCCGAAAACGTGGTAGTTGGAACTTCTTGCTCGCTGTTGCATGTGCCGTATACGGTTGCTGCCGAACAGAAACTCCCCGCCGAAACGCTCCGTCACTTCGCCTTCGCCGAAGAAAAGCTTGTGGAACTTGCCGAGATCGCAAGCGGTGACGTTAACGCCCTCGAAAAGAATAAGGCCTTGTTTGCAAAGCCGCGTGTGCAGGCAAACGCCAAGGTGCAGGCAGAACTTGCCGCCCTCACCGCCGCTGATTTCGAACGCAAACCGAGCCGCCTCAAGCGCCGCGAAGTGCAGAAGGCTGAATTCAAACTGCCCGCCTTCCCCACGACTACCATCGGTTCTTTCCCGCAGACGGCTGAAGTCCGCGCGAACCGCGCCGCTTTCCGCAAGGGTGAAATCTCCAAGGAACAGTATGTGGAATTCAACAAGAAGAAGATTGCCGAATGCATCAAGCTGCAAGAAGAAATCGGCCTTGATGTGATTGTGCACGGCGAATTCGAACGCAACGACATGGTGGAATATTTCGGTTCCAAAATTGACGGATTCGTGTTTACGCAGAATGCCTGGGTGCAGAGCTACGGTACTCGCTGCGTGAAGCCGCCTGTAGTCTGGGGCGACGTGAGCCGCAGCGCTCCGATTACGGTCGAATGGTCTGTATACGCCCAGAGTTGCACCAAGAAGCCGGTGAAGGGAATGCTCACGGGCCCGGTGACGATTCTCAACTGGTCGTTCCCGCGCGAAGACGTTTCGCTGAAGGTGCAGGCGCAGGAAATCGGCTTTGCGATTCGCGACGAAGTCCTTGACCTCGAAAAGAACGGCATTCGCATTATCCAGATTGACGAAGCCGCCCTCCGCGAAAAGCTGCCGCTCCGCAAGAGCGACTGGCACAAGGAATACCTCGACTGGGCCATTCCGGCATTCCGCCTGGTGCATGCGAAGGTCAAGCCCGAAACGCAGATTCACACGCATATGTGTTATAGCGAATTCAACGACATCGTGCGCGATATCGACAACATGGATGCCGACGTGATCACCTTCGAAGCTAGCCGTTCCGACCTCAAGTTGCTTGACGCCTTGAACGAAGCCAAGTTCGAAACGCAGGTGGGGCCGGGCGTGTATGACATTCACTCTCCGCGCGTGCCCTCGGAACAAGAAATTGTGGATGCGCTCCACAAGATTATTGCGAAGGTCCCGCAGCAGAACGTGTGGGTGAACCCTGATTGCGGCCTTAAGACCCGCGGCGAAACCGAAACCACGGCAAGCCTCAAGAATCTCGTGGCGGCTGCAAAGAGATTGCGCGCCGAATAAGCCGTAAGGAACATTTCTGGATTGATGCGTCTCACGTTTTTGGCGTGAGGCGTTTTTTATTGCACTTCCGCTGAAATTATTATACATTAAGAGTATGGATATCGCATCGAGTACATACCGCCGCATTTTTGTGCTGGGTTCTGGATTCAGCAAGTCGTTTTGTCCGCAAATGCCCACGCTGCGCGACTTGAACGAACTGATTCCCTTTGGAATTTCAGACGAGTTCCCGCACCTGCGTGATTACTGTAGGCGGTTTCTGGAGCTTTGCAACAATCAGGCGGAATACCTGAATATCGAAACGCTTTCGACGTCGATTCTGTCGGCGCAGATTTTCCCCGGTGTGCGCGAGAGCCTTTACCATTCGAGCCTGCGTTTTGAACTGTTGCGTTTTATTGCGGGTGCGATTCGCCATGACCATGCGGTAGATTCCCAGTCGGCGGCCATTCTCCGCAAGTTTTTGGCGGGCTGTGTGAATTGCCCGAGCGAAGGTGTGCGCGATACCTTGCTGCTCAGCTTTAATTACGACACGTTGATTGAAAACATCATTGCTGATGATCCTAAGATGAGTGCGAACGTGGCGGTAGATTATGGCGTGCGTATTGACCCTGCTGACCGCAGTGCGGTTCGTGCGCCGCGGACTCATTCGATTGACTTGCTCAAGTTGCATGGCTCGCTGAACTGGTACCCGGTCAAGGGCGCTTCTGATCCGCTTGATTTAAAGAATGTGTGCCAGGTGGAACCTTGCGACCGCAGTTTTCCGATTTATCGTGAAGACACTCCGATCTATATTCCGATGGCGCATGCCAAGGAATCTTTCTTGCGCGGGAGCCTGTTTAATTTGTTGTGGAGCAAGGCCGATTACTATCTCAAGAATGCTGAAGAGATTTTCTTCTTGGGCTATGGATTCCCGAAGTCCGACATGAACAATCTGGAATTTTTGCTGAGGCACCGTGACCGCTTTAAGAAGGTGGTGGTGTTCGAGCGCGAAGGGCACCCCGATTTGGAACGCCTGCGGGCTCTCTTGGGCGATACCCTGGTGCAGTCCATGGACGCCAAGGAATTCTTGACTAAGTTTTAGAACATCCTGATTCGCTCCGCCAAGGTCTTGCTATATTTTGCACAGAGGGTGCAAAAATGAAATTTATTGGATTGGCCTTATTGATGCTTGCGGGCGTCGCTTGCGCCCAGTTGGTGCAAAAGAAGGCTCCTACGGCAGCCGATAGCATTGATCTTGGCCATAAGAAAGGCCCGGTTGTCTATGCGGACCCTAAAGAAAACGAAAAGTCTGCCATAAAAGATGCGACTGTCGAAATGGACAGCAAGAAAATTTCAAACGATTCTACTGTCGGGACGTTGATTGGCGTTGGTGCCGAATTTGTGGGCGACATTGTGAAAGGCATGCTTTCGCCCAATTCTGCTGAAACCGACGCCGTAGAGTTAGAGCGGACTCGCCGTTAACCCAAATACTTTTCGCCGGATTCCACGCTCTGGTAAATGAGCGTGTTGATGGTCATGGGGCCTACGCCGCCCGGAACCGGAGTGTAGGCGGAAGCCACGTCGTCAAGACCCTTTTCGATATCGCCAACGCCACCCGGATGGTAACCGGCATCGACCACGACAGCGCCCTGCTTGATCCATTCCTTCTTGATGAATTCCGGCTTGCCGACCGCACCGACCAAGATATCGGCCTGCTTCACGAATTCGGGCAGGTTTTCGGTCTTGCTGTGGCAAATGGTCACGGTGCAGTCTGCGTTCAAAAGCATAAGAGCCATGGGCTTGCCAAGGATAGCGCTGCGGCCTACCACCACGGCGTGCTTACCCTTGAGCGGAATGTTGTAAGCCTTAAGGAGGCGCATAATGCCAGCCGGCGTTGCACAACCGTAAGCGGGTTCGCCCATTGCCATGCGGCCAAAGCCGAGGCAGGTCACGCCATCTACGTCCTTGCGGGCGTCAATCGCTTCGAAAGCGGCGCGTTCGTCGATGTGGCGCGGAACCGGGTGCTGCAGCAGAATGCCGTGCACGTCGTTGTTTTCGTTGAGTTCCTGAATCTTGTCGAGGAGTTCCTGCGTGGTGGTGTTCTTCGGGAGCACCACGCGGATGCTTTCCATGCCCACGCGGGCGCAGGCGTTGCCCTTCATCTTCACGTAAGTGGCGCTTGCCGGATCGTCACCCACCAAAATCGTTGCAAGGATCGGGGTCTTGCCCGTCTTTTCCTTGAGCTTTGCCACGCGGGCGCTGAGTTCTTCTTCAGTGGTCTTGGCAAGTGCCTTGCCGTCGAGGATGAGTGCTGCCATAAAATCTCCGTTGCGCGGGATGCGCGGGTTTTCGCCAAAAATAAAAAAACACCCTGCGTTTTGCAGGGTGCTTTAAAGTGTTCGGTTGGAAATTCTTAGAACAGGTCCTTGAGAGACGGGACCAAGGAGCAAACTAAAACCCACGGATAAGAAAGCGAGCCCTTGAGCCAGCCGGTCGTAGAAGCGCTCTGAACTGCCGGAGTGCTTGCTGTGGCGGTCATGGCATCCAGAGTATTGCGGACCCCTTCGATGGAGGTATCGAAGGTAGCCTTGTTCTCGTTGGCCGAGCTAATGAAATTTTTGAATCTTGAATTCATACAATTTCCTTATTTTTCTCACTCTTATGTGTAAATTTAGTAACAATAACCTTATTGTGCAACCCCTTTGTAAACCCCTGTTTACGGCGTTTGTGTAAGGTAAGTTGTTGTCTATTTGGATAAAAGTTGCTTAATTTTGCTAAAAACGCCAATTTTTGTTTAAAAATTTTTCTGGGAAATCGAAATTTTGTAATTTTTAAGGTAAAACGAAGGCTTCAAAAAGTGTTCGCCATGCGTTCCTAAAAGTGTTTTCTATCTTTGGATGTGGCGAAAATCACTAGAAATTGCGATGTAAGTCGCTATAAATCAAGGCGTTATATGAAAAATTTTGAGTATTTTTCGGCTTCTTTGGCACTGTCTTTGGTGCTGGTCGCTTGTGGTGGCGGAGAAAAACCCGCTGTAGACCCCGCTCCCGTGGCTGCTACGGCCGTTGCGGACTCGTCGAAACCGGATTTGAACAACCCCGTTGACCGCTACAGCTATGCGCTGGGTATGGACTTGGGCAAGGCGGTGGCGAATGTCAATGTGGACTTGAACATTTCGGTGCTGATGGGCGCTATCAAGGACCAGGTGGATTCTAGCCGCACCGTGCTGATGAGTGATTCTGCGTCGGAATCTGCCTTGCAGGACTTGCTTTTGCAGATGCAGAAGAAGAAGGAATCCGACGACAAGGCGCAAGCTCAGAAGGCTTTGGATGAACAGGCCAAGTTCTTTGCCGAGAACGCCAAGGATTCTACGGTCAAGAAGACTCCCAAGGGTGTGCAGTACAAGATGATTAAGGCCGGTACGGGCATTTCTCCCAAGATGGGCGACAAGGTGCAGGTACACTATATTGGAGCACTTCTGGACGGTACGGAATTCGACAATAGCGTCAAGCGCGGCGAACCGCTGGAATTTCCGGTGGATGCCGTGATTGAAGGCTGGCAGGACTTGCTGCAGGTCATGAAGGAAGGCGACAAGGTGAAGGCCTGGATTCCGAGTGGCTTGGCCTACGGTGAAGCTGGTGTGCCTCCGATGATTCCGGCGAATGCGATGCTGGTGTTCGAAGTGGAACTTTTGAAGGTTTTTGCCGAAGTGCCCGCGATTGATAGCGCTGCCGTGGCGCCTGCAGCCCCTGCTGCTCCGAAGGCTGAAGCAAAACCTGCTGAAAAGAAGCCTGAAGCGAAGCCTGCCGAAGCGGCAAAACCCGCTGCCAAGCCGGAAGCGAAGCCCGCCGAGGCGGCAAAAACCGCCCCTAAGAAATAACGTACTGCTAAATAATTATACGTTTATTGCCCCGCGCAAGCGGGGCTTACTTTATTACAACCACTGCCTACTGTCTACTTCCTACTTCCTACTATTTTTTTTAAATTTGCGGTGACACTTTTAATATTCTCCAGTGTTACAATGGTATGAACGGGAAAAATCTCCTTGACCGCATGGCTTTTTCGAAACTGTACGAGGCATATGCCCCGATGGTTTACAGACGCTGTGTCTTTTTGCTCAAGGACGATGCCGAGGCGAAGGATATGGTGCAAAACGTGTTTTTGCGCGTATACGAACGCATGGATGCCTTGGATCTTTCGCAACCGTCGAGCTTGTTGTGGAATACGGCGACCAGGCTCTGCCTGAACCGCATTCGCGACAAAAAGCGCCGCGGGCTAGATGTAGATTCGAGCGAACTCTTGCTCACCATCGCCTGCGCCGAAGAAGATGACGGAATCGAGGCCAGGGGCCTTTTGGCAAAGATTTTCTCGAAGGAGCAGGAATCGACCCGCACGATTGCGACGCTACATTATGTAGACGGCATGACGCTCGAAGAAACTGCTGAAACTGTTGGACTATCGGTGAGTGGCGTGCGTAAGCGTTTGCGTACCCTGCAAGCCAAGATCAAGAATCTGGAGGTTGAAAGATGACATCTGTCAATAAAATTTCCGATTTCAAGCTGGAACGCTATCTGCTCGGGGAACTCTCCGAAAAAGAAATGCGTGAACTCCAGGAACGCGAATTGAGCGACGAAATCTTTGCTGCCCGCGTGGCTGAAATGCGCCTGCAGGGCAAGCGCTTTGTGGCGGAAAATCCGTTTGTGGCTCTAGATGCGAAAATGGCTGCCGCGGAACAATCTGCCAATGACGAACACAATGTCGTTTCTGTAAGGTGGCTCAAGGTGGCTGCTGCGTTGGTGATTGCGCTGGGTGTGTTTTCTATGGTGGTGCTGAATCGCGATGATGCCACTTATGACCGCGATTCCGCTTCGATGCAAGTTGCCATGGCCGATGTAGATGACGGCACGCGAATCAAGGGTATGCAGGCTTCTTTGGAAGTCTGGAAAAAGACGGGTGACAGCGCCGTGCAAATGGTGAACCTGGGCGATGCCCACGAAGGCGACGAAATCCAGTTGCGTTACCGTGTTCCGCAAAAGTGCTTCGGCATGCTTTTTAGCATGGACGGCAATGGAACCATTACCATGCACATGGGCGAGGGCAATAAGGCTATTGAACTGGAACCCGGCAAAATGACGACGCTTCCGTTTGCCTACAAACTTGATAACGCTCCGAAATTCGAAAAGTTCTTCTTGCTCACATCGCAGAATTCTTTTGAAATTGACGGCAACGATATTGACAAGAGCCTGAAGCAGACCGGTGTAGAAAACGTTTCGTTTACGCTCCGCAAAGTTGGGAAATAAGGGGGAGAAAATGAAAAAGATTTTGGGTAAAATTTTATTCTGCGATTTTTTGTCGGGCTCGGCCATTTTCTGCCTGGTGTGCCTGGTGGCGATTTTGGCGGCTGCAAGCAATGCCCATGCCGCTGCGAATTCCGGCGAGATCGCGATTAACCGTTACGTGTTCGCGGTGAGTGCGAATAACGGCGGTAAGGGCCGCCCGGTGCTGCGCTATGCCGAAAGCGATGCCCGCGCGTTCGCCAATGTGCTTTCGCAAATGGGCGGAGTGGCTAAGCAGAATGTGTACCGCGTGACAGAACCCAGCGTTGCCTCGTTGCAAAGTCAGCTGGATGCTCTCGATAAAAAGTTGCAGGCTGCAAGGTCTGCCAAGGCGGCAGATGTCAATTCCCGCGAAGAAGTGTTGGTATATTACAGTGGCCACGCCGACGAAAAGGGCCTGCGTCTGGGTGAAGAAATATACAGCTGGAAAGAATTCCGCAAGCGTGTGGATGCCTTGCATGCCGATGTGAAAATCGCCGTAATTGACGCTTGCGGCTCGGGAGCCATTACCCGCGCGAAGGGCGGTGTCGCTGTCCCTGCGTTCATGGTCGACAAAAGCAGCGACATGAAAGGCTACGCCTTTATCACCAGCAGCACTCAAGATGAGTCGAGCCAGGAAAGCGACAAACTCAAGGGTTCCTTCTTTACGCATTCGCTGGTGAGCGGCCTTCGCGGCGCGGGCGACGTAAGCGGTGACGGCAAGGTGACTCTTTCTGAAGCTTACCAGTTTGCCTTCAATGAAACTTTGCAGAAGACCGAAGCCACAATGGGTGGCGCCCAGCATCCCAGCCGCGACATGAACTTGGCGGGCACCGGTGACGTGGTCATGACCGATTTGCGCAGCACGAGCGCAGGCCTCGACTTGGACGAAGATGTAGACGGTCACTTGTTCATTCGCGACGAAAAGGGTGAACTTGTCGCCGAACTTTACAAGAAATCTGGTCGCGCCATGAGCCTCGGGTTCCCTGCCGGCAAGTACAGCGTACGCTTGGAACGCCCTGCCGAATATAAGGAAGCATCGATCACGCTTTATGACAACAACCGTGCGCGTCTCGGCAAAAAGCAGTTCACGGCGGTCGCTGTCGAAAAGACGGCTCTTCGCGGCGAAATCAAGAGCGAACGTTCTTGCGCTAATGGCGATACGGCAAAATGCTCCCTAGATTCGCTTGACCGCAACGGAGTTTCTCGCACGACGTTTGGTTTTTACGATCGCGACAATGACCCGCGCAAGGGCGTGCAATTGGGCCTCTTTGCCACCAAGACGAAAGACTACATGGTCGGTTCGCAGGTGAGCTTGTTCGTGAACAGCGCCGACAAGGATATGCGTGGCTTTCAGGTAACGGGCCTCTTGAATATCGCGAACGAAAATATCGACGGTGCGCAGATTTCGGGTACCGTGAACTATGCCGAAAGTGTCGATGGTCTGCAGCTGTCCTATATCAACTGGGCGTCTGAAAAATCCGAAGCGGCGCAAATCGGTTTTGTGAATGCCGCTCTCGATACCATGCGCTATTTACAACTGGGTTTTGTAAACGCTTCTGAATACAGCGGAACTCATGTTGGCTTTGTGAACGCGAGTGTTGGCTCCAAGGTACAGGTGGGCTTTGTCGATGCAGCTAAGAATGCCGATGTTCAAGTGGGCTTTGTCAATGTGGCAAAAGACAACGACGTTCAAGTCGGCTTTACGAACGTGGCGGTCAATTCCCGTGTAGGCGTGGGCTTTGTAAATGTGTCGGCTTGGGAGGGCGGCACGCAGGTGGGTTACGTGAATGTCGCTACCAAGTCCGAGGGTCGCCAGGTAGGTTTTGTGAACGTGTGCGGGCAATGCGAAAAGACTCCGGTGGGCTTTATTAGCGTGGTCGGTAACGGTGTATGGTCTGCTACCACCTCCTTGAACGAAATGGGAGCTCTGGATCTTTCACTCCACTTGGGTACGGCTTATTTCTACACGGCATTCCAAGTGGCCCGCCCCTTCGAAAAGGGTAACGGATTCAAGCACTTTGAAGACCGCTACGAAAGCGGATATGGTATCGGTACGCAGTTCGGCAAGTACGGTAACCACTTTGAATTGGAATACATGCTCCTGAACGCCCACGAAGCTGTCTCGTTCAGCGACGATACGAATGAAAATTACCACCACCGCCTGCGTTTAGGCTTTGTGCACAAACTGTTCCCGGGTGTCGGCCTTGCGGTAGGCGGTACGCTGAATGTGGTGACGCTTGGCTATGCGGACAAGCTTTGGCCAAAACCTTGGAACAACTACCACGACGACTTTGGTAGCGAAAAGCATAAAGGCCGTTTCTGGCCCGGATTCTACTCGGGCATTACCGTGGGTAGGTTCTAAAAGAAAAATTATTCCGCGCAAAGCCTGCCGAGTTCGTCCTTCTTTTCGAGGATGGTATCGAGCAGGCTTTTGTAATCCATGTCGGTATTGTTGCGGAGCAATTCGGTAATTTCTACAACCGGCGTGTAGAGCGGCGTGAGCGAGAGGTTGCCGAGGACACCCTTCAGCGCATGGGCTGCCTCGAAGGCGGCATTCAGGTCTTTCGCGGCAATAGAATCCTTGAGCTTGTCGAAGTTGCCCTCGCCGGGAATGGTCGCCACGAGTTTCAGGTACAGCGCCTCGTTCCCGAAGCAGCGTGCAAGCCCCTCGGCGGTATTTGCCCCAAAAGTGTTCAGTTTTTCGATGGTAATCATGCGCCCCTCCGGCGTTCAAGTTCCTTTTCGATGAAGGGTACAAAGTCCTTCGGCGGGACCGGCTTCGAGAAGAAGTATCCCTGGATAATCTGGCAGCCCATTCCCTTGAGGGTATCGAGCTGCGACTGCGTTTCTACGCCTTCCGCTACGGCAGGAATCTTGAGGAATTTCGCAATGCCCGCTACCAGTTCCACGAGTTTCAGGTTGCGTTCGTCCTTTTCCATGTTGCGCACGAACGACATGTCGATTTTCAGGATGTCGATGGGGAGCGTTGTGATCATATTCAGCGAAGAATATCCGGCGCCGAAATCGTCCATCTCGATGCGGAATCCCTTCTTGCGCAAGTTCTTGATGACTTCGATAAGGCGCTCCATGTTTTCGCAGTAGGCGCTCTCGGTCACTTCGAGCATGTATTCTTCCGGGGAAAGGCCGTTTTCATCGAGGAGCCGCAGGAACTTCGTTTCCAGTTCCGGATCCAGGATGTCGATGCGGGACACGTTCACGGAAACAGGCACCGTTACGCCGAATTCGTCCTTCCATTTCCGGATTTGTTTGGCGACCTCATTCCAGACAAAGTTGTCTACTTTTTGTATAAGCCCGTTCCCTTCGAACAGCGGAATAAAGTCGCCCGGGCTAATGAATCCGAGCGTCGGATGTATCCAGCGGATAAGGGCTTCGGCGCTGGTGAGTCGCGGAATGTCACCTTCGATGTTAAACTTGGGCTGGTAATAGACAACCAGGTTCTTGTTGTCTATGGCGCTTTGCAAGTCGCGGATGAGTGTTTCCTCGAACATGTAGCGGGAATGCATCTCGTTGTTGTAGCGGGTGAACGACTGGCTTAGATCGCCACGGTTCTTGTCGCAGGCGGCTTTTGCGCGGTCAAACCAGGCCTCGATTTCCACGTTGCGATCCACGTTTTCCCATAGGCCGCAGCGTACGCGGATGTGGTTTACCTCGAAAAATTCTGTAAGGATTCCCTGGACTATGTTGCGGATGTTGTCGTAATTTTCCTGGTGCGTCGCAAAGATATAGAAGGTGTCTGCGTCTGCACGGCAGGCGATGGCGTTCATGGGGGCGAGTTCATTCTTGAGCGCGCTACCGATTTCTGCAAGCAGGTGGTCGCCAAAGTCCCTTCCGCAGAACTCGTTCACCAGGTGGAACTGTTCGATGTCAAATACGATTGCGTCGCGCGGGATGTCCCTGCTCCACAGTTCTATCTGGCGGATGTATTCAAAGAAGTAGTCCTTGGTGTAGAGGCCGGAAATATGATCGCGCTCCGTCTGGCGGATAATGTCCTGGTCTTCGAAGAGTTTGATGATTCTTTCGCAGCGGGTGAGAACCACCTCGGGCATGTCGAAGGGTTTGGCGATAAAGTCGGCGGCGCCCAGTTTGAGGCTGCGGACTTCGGATTCCTTTTCGGAGGTCATCACGATGACCGGAATGCGCTTGAGTGTTTCGGTGGTTTCTCTTTTTTTCAGGAATTCAAACCCGTCCATCACGGGCATGAGCAGGTCCAATAGGATAAGCGAAAACCGCTTGTCTTGTCTGGAGAGTGCTGCGAGAGCATCCTTGGCGTTGTTGGCATATTCGACGTCGTAGTTCACGGAAAGGATATTACCCAGGATTTCGCGGTTTACCACCTCGTCGTCTACGATAAGGACGTGTCTTTTGATAGTAGTGATCTGGCGTAGTTTTTTCATTGGAGAAAACTCCTTTTATCCGTGAATAAATATATGTAAAAAGAAATAAAAAGGTACGGTTTCGCGCAACAAAGCGTTTTTTTAGATATCTTTAAAAGAGAATTACCAGAATACGAGGTCCCCATGTTCGGTCGACACCTTCCCCTGAGCGAACAGGCTTTGCAAGTTATCGAGCAGATCGGCGAAGATATGCCGGGTGGCTTTTTTATTTACAAGGCGACAGGTAACGAGGAACTGCTTTACGCGAACAAGGCCGTGTTCAAGATTTTCGGCTGCGAGACGCTCGAAGAATTCAAGGAACTTACGGGCTATACCTTCAAGGGGATGCTCTACCCAGACGACTACGAGAAGGTCTCCGGCTCCATTGTGGACCAGATCGAAAAGAGCCAAGGCAACCTGGACTACGTGGAATACCGAATTGTCCGCAAGGACGGCAAGATACGCTGGCTCGACGACTACGGCCATTATGTGAACTCCGATGTGTACGGCGGGCTTTTCTACGTGTTCATTTCGGACATTACCGAAAAGCGTGTGCAGATGGAGGCGGACAAGGCTGTATTTACTGCAGTTATCGATGCGTTGAGCCGCGCGTACTACGCCGTATGGCTCATCAACGACATTGCGACCGGGAGTTTCTCGCTGTTCCGTGCCGATACTTCCGATGGCAGCATCCACGCGAGGCCCACCAACGAGGCCCTGGAACTGCTCACCTACGAAGACGCCAAGGCGAACTACATCAACAACTATGTTGCCCCGTCGGACAGGGAGCGCCTGAATAAGGAATTGACGCTTGAAAACATTACGGCGAATACTACGAGCAAGAAGGTGTTCGGCGTGGGGTTCAAACGCATCGTCGGGAGCGAAGAACGGTACTACCGTATCGAGTTTGCGCAGGTGCAGCTCCCCAATGGCAAGACCGGCATCGTGGCGGGTTTCAAGGACGTGGACGAGGATGTGCGCAAGGACCAGGAAATACAGCAGGTGCTGCGCGACGCCATTGAAACGGCAAACGCCACCAGCAAGGCCAAAAGCGACTTCCTTTCGAGCATGAGCCACGACATCCGTACGCCCATGAACGGGATTATCGGCATGACGGCAATCGCGACTGCCCACCTGGACGACCGGGAACGCGTGGAAGACTGCCTCAAGAAAATTTCGGAAGCCTCGAGCCACCTGCTTTCGCTCATCAACGAGGTGCTCGACATGAACAAGATCGAGTCGGGCAAGGTGGAACTGAACGAGGAAAACTTCAACCTCTCGGAACTCGTGGACACGCTGCTTGCCATGACCAAGGCTCAGCTCGAAAGCCACCGCCACACCCTGAAGGTTGACATTGCGGACGTAATCCACGAAAATGTCATCGGCGACAGCCACCGCATCCAGCAGGTGTTCGTGAACCTGATGAGCAATGCTATCAAGTACACTCCCGATGGCGGGACCATCTCGCTCACGGTGGCGGAAAGGCCCACCAACGCCCATGGTGTCGCTTGCTACGAATTTGTCTTTGAAGACAACGGCATCGGCATGACAGAGGAATTCCAGAAGCACCTGTTCGAACCGTTTACGCGCGCAAACGACAAGAAGACTGCCGCCATACAGGGAACGGGGCTCGGTATGACAATCTCGCAGAGCCTGGTGCGCATGATGGGTGGCGACATCCAGGTGAAAAGCAAGCCCGGGGAAGGGTCGCGCTTTGCTGTTACCGTCTACCTGAAATTTGTGGACGTGCAGAATGCGGAAGCCCACAAGGAAGACCCGCTCAAGAATCTGGAAGACCTCAAGTTCGAGGGCAAGCGCATCTTGCTGGTGGAAGACCACCCGGTCAATGCGGAAATTGCGAAGAACGTGCTGCAGATGACGGGGCTCGAAATAGAATGGGTCATGGATGGCGCAGCGGCCGTGGAACGGATGGCGGACAGTAGCGAGGGTGAATTCGACCTGGTATTCATGGACATCCAGATGCCCAACATGGACGGCTACCAGGCGACTGCGGTCATCAGGGCCATGACGACCTATGCAAGGAGAATCCCCATCGTGGCGATGACCGCGAACGCCTTTGCCGACGATATCCGCAAGGCGAAGGAAGTCGGCATGAACGACCATATCTCCAAGCCGCTGGACTTTAAGGAACTTGCAAAAATTTTGCAGAAGTGGATAAGGGTGTAACGTTATGTTGTCTGAAAAACGCAAAAAATTGTCCGTTTTGAGTGCGTGGGCGCTCTCCTTCGGTTGTGCCGTAGGCTGGGGTGCATTCGTGATGCCCGCGACAACGCTCCTGCCGATTGCGGGCCCCCTGGGAACAGTTATCGCCCTTGTGCTTGGCGCCGTGCTGATGGGTGTTGTCGCCTACAATTTCCACATCATGATGAACCGCATTCCCGGCACGGGGAGCGTATTCTCCTTTACCAAGCAGCTTTTCGGCTACGACCATTCCTTCCTTTGCACCTGGGCCACGGCCCTTGCGTACCTGGCGGTATTGTGGGCCAATATGTCGGCCTTTGTGCTGTTTATCCGTTTCTTGTTCGGACCCGTATTGCAAAGGGGCTTCAGTTATACCATCATGGGCTACGAGGTCTGGGCAGGCGAGCTGTTTACCACGCTTGCAATTATACTTCTGTTCGGGTTCATCAGTTGCAGGAACACCAACGTGCTGCGCCTGGTGAATACGGTGCTTGCGCTCCTGTTCTTTGGCGGTGTGGTCAGCCTGTTTGCAATTATTGCCTGCAAGGGCGGGATTGATTTCTCGGATATGGGCCCGGCCTTTGCGACGGCGGGAGTCGCGAAGGATCATTCCCCCCTGATGCAGATCGTGAACGTGCTGGTGCTTGCCCCCTGGGCATTTGTAGGCTTTGGCGTGGTGAGCTTTGCCTCTTCCACCTATGACTTCAAGCCGAAATACGGTTTCGCCATCATGGTGGCGGCTCTTGCAACCGGAGCGATTGTCTACGCCCTCATAGCTCTTCTTTCGGTTTCGGCAAACCCTGCAGGATCCGGCAATTGGGAAACCTATTTTGCCAACCTGCAAAACTTCAAGGGAATCGATGCCGTCCCGGTATTCCACGCCGTTTTCAAGACCCTCGGCAACGGCGGCCTTATTGTGCTCGCCATAACCATCACGGCGGCCATTTCCACGAGCCTTCTTGGGCTTTACCGAACAATCGGGCGCATGTTCCTGAGCCTCGCCGAAGATTCCGTGATGCCGTCCTGGTTCGGGCATATCAACCGTCACGGCGCCACCAACTACGGCATTATCTACGTGATGCTCCTTTCCTGCATTATTCCATTCTTCGGGAGAACGGCCATCGGCTGGATTGTGGACATCACCTCCATCAGTGCATCTATCATTTATCTGTATGTTTCTGCGGGGATAGTGAAAATTGCCCGCAGTGAAACCGGCAGGCGAAAGACGGTGCTGAACTTTACGGGAATCCTGGGTGTCGTAATATCCGCCTTCTTCTTTTTCTTCCCGCTTACGCCGACGCTTTGGAACATGAATACCATTGCCACGGAATCCTTCATGATTCTGATGGCGTGGAGCATTGTGGGGTTCGTCGTTTACAGGGCCGTGTTCATGCGCGACCAGGAGAACCGTTTCGGCAAGTCGGCCATCATGTGGGTGACCATGCTGTTCATATTGCTGTTCTCGGCGGTGATGTGGGAACGCCAGGTCACTAACGACGAAACCGAGGATGTCATCGCGCATATCAGCGAGTTCCATACGGATCTGCATAAAAAGATGCATATTCCCATGACCGAAGGCCAGATAGTCCAGGAAAAGGACTTCATGGAAGAGCAGATGGACCTTGTCCGCGATTCCCAGCTGAAGAACAATCTGGTAGAAACGCTCTTCATTATCCTGTGCATCTTCATCGTGGTGAACATTTACCGCACGCAGCAGCAACGTGAACAGAAACTGGACCACGAAAAGCATATTGCCGAGGAATCCAACAAGGCAAAGACCATATTCCTTTCGAACATGAGTCACGACCTGCGCACGCCCATGAACGCGATTATCGGCTACACCAACCTGGCGCGCAAACCGGAGGCGACCCCCGAGCAAATCCAGAAATACCTGACCAAGATCGATTCTTCGAACATGTACCTGATGGCCCTCATCAACGATATGCTTGAAATGAGCCGCATCGAAATCGGGAAGATGGAACTGGAAGAGCGGCCCACCGACCTGCGGAAAATGATGGAAGAAATCCGCGATATGTTCGAGGCGCAGATGGTGGGCAAGAACATCGCCTTTGCCGTGAAATACGACGGCCTCAGGAACCCGGTGGTGCTCTGCGACAGGAACCGCATGAACCGCGTGATTCTGAACCTGGTCAGCAACGCATTCAAGTTTACTTCGGAAGGCGGGCACGTTTCCGTGACTCTCGCCGAAAAGGAATGCATCGAAGAGGGCATGGCCGCATTCGAAATCCGCGTCAAGGACGACGGTATCGGCATTTCGCCCGAGTTTGCAGACCGCGTGTTCGATGCCTTCGAGCGGGAACGCGTCTCTACCATTAGCGGCGTGCAGGGAACGGGCCTCGGGCTTGCCATTGCAAAGAACGTCGTGACACTGATGGGCGGGACCATCAGGTTTGATTCGAAGGTCGGTGAAGGGACGGAATTCTTCATGAATGTGGAACTGAAGAAAGCTACAGGCACGGAGGTTCCCGAAAGCGGCGAGCGCAATACCTCCATCGCAGCCAAGGCGGATTTCACGAACATGCGGCTGTTGCTGGTAGAAGACATGGAAGTGAACCGCGAGCTTGCAAAAATCATTCTCGAAAGTCTCGGGTTCAAGGTTGAGATGGCGGTAAACGGCAAGCAGGCGGTCGATATGGTGGAGAAGAACCCCGCCGGTTACTACAACGGGATTGTCATGGATATCCAGATGCCCGTGATGGACGGCTGCGAAGCGAGTCGCCAGATTCGAGCGCTCTCCGACAAGAAGAAGGCGGTAGTTCCCATTATCGCTATGACCGCGAATGCCTTTGGCGATGACCTCAAGAAGTCGAAAGAAGCAGGAATGAACGCGCACTTGGCAAAGCCCATCGATGTCGGCATGCTCACGGAAACACTTGCGCAGTGGGTGCGGTAAAGCTTTAACAGGACAATGTTATGGAAACGAAAAAAAGAATCGGGATTGTAAGTATCGCCACTATCGTGGCCCCCATCATCGTTATCATCCTTGTGCTGGGGACAATCTTCACGGGTCGCCATGCGAGCGGAGATACGGAAAAGGCCGTGCGCAACGTAACGCTCCTCTTTATGAACGAACTCGCGAACCGCCGCGAACAGGTGGTGGCGTCGAAATTGAACGGCTACATCAACGACCTGGATGTGGCGGTGGGCCTGCTTTCAAAAGAAGACCTCGCCAGTACCGCAAGCTTGCAGAGCTACCAGCTCCGCATGAAGCAACTGTACGGTCTAGAAAAGTTCGCCTTCGTGGACACTACGGGTCTCATCTACACATCCCGCGGTACGCGCACCGACATTGACCTCTACAATTTCGATTACAGGACCCTGGCAAAATCCGAAATTTCATTAAAGAAAAACAGTGAAGAAAAGAAGACTGTTGTCATTGCCGTGCCTGTGGACCGTCTTGCCTTTAATGGTCGGGTTTTGGTCGTGTGCTTCATGGAAATCGACATGAACCGCATGCTGGAAGGTATTTCGCTGGAATCCGACCGGCAGGGAATTACATTTTGCAACATCTACTCGAAGGCAGGCAATTCGCTTACGAACCTGGTGCTAGGTGGGCTTGCGAGCGGCGACAATCTGCTTGCCGCCATGGAAAAAGCCAGCTTCGAAAAGGGGTTCTCCATGGAAAAGATGCGCTCCGACTTCGCGAACCACGAGGCGGGCGTCGTTTCCTTCGAGTATAACGGCATCCGTGAAACTATGTACTATGTTCCCGTCCATTCTACGGACTGGACGCTGACCTACCTTATCCGCGAAAGCGTCATCTCCGAGCAAATCGGTTCCATTTCGGAAGACATTTTGGAACGCAGCCTTCTGCTATCCGGAATTATCGCGCTAGTGCTCTTGACCGTGTTCCTGATTCTTTTCATGCAAATCAGGCGTACCTCTCAACTCAAGTTAGAAAAAGAGGTGGCCGATGCCGAAAGCCGCATCAAGCAGGAAAAACTGGAAGAACAGCTTGCGCTCCAGCAGAAGTTAGTTGAAGAAGAACGCAAGAGGAACGAACAGCGTAACATGATTACCGCGCTTGCGTCAGATTACCGCAGCGTCTACTACCTGAACCTGGATACCGGAATGGCGATATGCTACCGCAAGGACGGCACCGTTCCGGTACCTTTCAAGGAAGGGGACGAAATCGGCTACCTGGAAAATTTTTCAACCTATGCCGAAAAGTTTGTCGCACCGGAATCTCGCGAAAAGTTCCTCGCCTTTATACAGCCCGAAAACGTGCGCGCGGGTGTCGCGAAGAACAAGATCTATACCTTGCGCTACCTGGCAAACCATGGCGGCAAGGAAAGTTACGAAATGCTGCGCATGGCGGGCGTGCACAATGCCGGCGACGCCCCGGATGCACCGCTCCGCATTGTAGGTTTCGGATTTTCCGATATCGACGAGGAAATGCGCGATTCCCTTGCCAAGAACCAGGCGCTTTCCGATGCGCTCAAGACGGCAGAAGAGGCGAGCAAGGCGAAGACCATATTCCTCTCCAACATGAGCCACGAAATCCGCACGCCCATGAACGCGATTATCGGCCTCGACAGCCTTGCGCTGCACGAACCCGAGATTTCGCCGAAGACGCGCGGCTACCTGGAAAAGATTGGCTCCTCCGCAGAACACCTGCTGAGCCTCATCAACGAGATTTTGGACATGAGCCGCATCGAGAGTGGCCGCACGAAGATCAATAGCGAAGAATTCTCGTTCCCCAAGCTTTTGGAGCAGGTGAACACTATCATCGACGACCAGAGCCGCACCAAGGGCCTGAACTATTCGTGCCATGTGGCGGGCAGTCTGGACGACTACTACGTCGGCGACGTCACCAAGATTCGCCAGATTCTCATCAACATCCTGGGCAATGCGGTCAAGTTCACCCCGAAGGGCGGAAACATCGACCTCAACGTGGAAAAGATTGCCGCGTTCGACAACAAGTCCACGCTCGTCTTCAAGATTAGCGATACCGGTATCGGCATCAGCAAGGAATTCCTGCCCAAGATTTTCGACACGTTCACCCAGGAAAACGCCACCACGGCTTTCGAGTACGGCAGCAGTGGCCTCGGCATGGCGATTACCAAGGGTATCGTCGACATGATGAACGGTAAGATCGATGTGGAAAGCGAAAAGGGCAAGGGGACCACGTTCTGCGTGACGCTCACCCTCAACGACAGCATGCGCAAGCAGGCGACCGACGACGAAATCGAAATTCATCCGAGCGAAATGAGTGTGCTGGTGGTGGACGACGACGAGATTGCCCTGGGGCACGCGAAACTCGTGCTCGGCAAGGCGGGAATCCTCACCGACACGGTGCTTACGGGCAAGGAAGCGGTGGAGATGGCGAAACTCCGCCACGCGAGACGCGAGCCCTACAACCTGATTGTGGTTGACTGGCAGATGCCCGAGATGAACGGCATCGAGACGGCGCGCGAAATCCGCAAGGTGACCGGCGACGAGTCAGCCATTATCATATTGACGGCCTACAACTGGGACGACATCCTGGACGAGGCCCTGGCAGCCGGCGTGGACTGCTTCATTTCTAAGCCCTTGTTCTCGGGAATCCTGCTGGACGAATTCAAGAACGCCCTCCGGCGCAAGAAGGAACACACCTCGCTTGCGAAGAACAAGGCGGAACTTGCCGGAAAGCGGGTACTCCTTGCCGAAGACATGGAAGTCAACGCGCAGATCATGATGGAAGTGCTGAAGATGCGGGACTTGCAGGTGGAACTGGCTGTAAACGGTCGCGAGGCCCTGGAAATGTTCCGCGACCATCCCGAAGGCTACTATTCCGCCATCCTTATGGACGTGCGCATGCCCGAGATGGACGGCCTGGAAGCGACAGCCGCCATCCGCAAGCTGGATCGCGATGACGCCAAGAAGGTTCCCATTATTGCGCTCACGGCAAACGCCTTTGACGAAGACGTGCAGCGGAGCCTGCAGGTGGGCATGAATGCGCATCTGAGCAAGCCGGTAGAACCCGACGTACTCTTTGAGACGCTCGAGGAATTGCTGTAATCCATATTTTTTTAGGTGAAGGTAACACATTTCGTTCCCTCGGGTGTTACAATGGCAAATAGGGCCTCCTATTTGCTATTTTTGAGAGAACGCGAGCTATTTTGAAACGTTATATTGAAATTTTTGCTTTGTTGCTGGCTATGTTGAGTGTAGCCGCCGTGGCACAAGAACCTGTGCCCGATTCGCTTGCACCCCAAGGAATCACTTTTAACGGAATTGTACAGGATTCCTCTTTTGCCCCGGGCGAAAAACTCAATGTCGAAATCCTGGAGTCGGGCGAGGCGCTGCAAACCACCGTCGGTACGCCCTTTAGCGTTGTGCTCCCCGAAGACACTCTGTGGAATATTTGCGTCACCAATTCCGATACGGCGGGCGCCGAAAAAGAAAAATGCTACGAACTCAAGTACGTTGGCGCTGAACGCAGTTTCTCGCAGGCACTGGGCGAGGCTTTTGCAGAACCCGATTCTATAGTAGAAGGGGAAGGCCTTCCCCTCGCTGCTGCCGTTGACTCGGCGTCCGCTACCCCTTCTAGCGGGACCGTCGCCCCGCAACGCCCCGATTCGCTGGCAAAAGATACTTTGGCACAAGATTCCGCGAATAAAGACGTCAATGTGGATGCGCTCCTTGCAGGCGGCGACAATGCCAAGGTGACCGAACTCAAGAAAGTCGTGGTGCAGTTGCGCCGTCGCCCCAAGCGTAAGCCCGGCGAATCTGTAGTGTCGGCCAAGTCCATCAAGCGTATGCCCAGCCTCGCCGAAGCCGACGTTATCAAGAGCATCCAGGCGCTCCCGGGCGTGGTCGCCAGTTCCGATTTTAGCTCCAAGATTTATGTGCGCGGTGGCGCCGCCGACCAGAACCTCTTCCTGTTCGACAACGCTGTTGTTTATTCGCCGGTGCATTTCTTCGGGCTGTTCAGTACCTTCCTGGTCGAAGGCATCGATGACGTGCAATTCTACAAGAGTGGATTCCCGGCGCAGTACGGTAACCGCTTGAGTTCCGTGCTCAAGATGGATGGCCGCGCAGGTGGTCAGGATTCCGTTGACGAATGGTTCAGCAAGTCCAGTATCAAGATCAGCACCTTTGCGGCCCAGCTTCACACCGAAGGTCACCAAGGCCCTGCCCGCTGGGTGGTGGCTGGCCGTACCACCTACATCGGCTACATGCTGGATTTGATGAACGCTCTCGATGTTATCGACCTTGCGCTGGACTATGAATTTACAGATGTGCAGGGTACCTTCATGTACAACTTTACCGACGACACCCGCATGAAGCTTAACTTTTATGTGGGCAAGGATCGCTTGAGTTTTGATCCGCTCTATATGGACTGGGGCAACGTGGCGATTCCGCTCGGATTTTACCACCGCTTTAATGGCGATTGGGACTACAACGCGACCCTTGCCTTCAGCGAATTTTATCAGACCATGAAGGTGAGCGACCTCATGTCGATTGAGATGTACCTTTATACATTCGCAGGCAAGCAGTGGGTCAATTACCGCGGCATTCCGAACCATACGCTCACTGCGGGTTACGAACTGGAATACGACTACGAACGTTATGGCGAACAAATGTCTACGCTTAGTATTGCCGATATTCAAAAACCGTTCCACCATGTGGGCTATCTGCAGGATGCCTGGAAGTTCGCGCCCGATTACCTGCTGCAATATGGCCTGCGCTTTAATTACCAGACGGCTGCGGAACACTTTGGCGTAGAACCCCGTGCGTCGCTCAGTGTCAATATCGATGACGACAAGACGGTGGAATTCTATGGTGGCTACTACCTGCAGTATTTGAACTCGATTGTCTATACCGACCAGGAAACGCTAAACGAATTCTACTATCCGGCAACAACGACCACCAAGGGTAAGCATGTCAAGCCTGCGTCTTCGTGGCTGTTTGCCGCAGAATATTCTCAACGCGGAATATTGGAAGACTACGACGCCACCGTGGGTGTTTACTACAAGACTCAAAGTAACTTGAATACGTTTGTGGCAGTCCTCGACAGTAACGAAGAAACAGCTTCGGACGACTTTGTGGTGGCAGACGGATTCGGTACGGCGGAAGGCTATTCTTTCGGTTACGAACTTTCGCTCCGTAAAGATAAGGGCTGGTGGTTTGGCGGTATAAACTGGAGCCAGAGCATTAGTGTCATGAAAACAGACGATGGTTCCAAGCCGTATTTCCCCAGCTGGCATCAGCCTTATGCCCTCAAGATGGATTTGGGTATTAACTGGCGCGGCCCGGAAGATGCGTTAACGGTACACCCGACGCAGAAAGATATGTATGTGAGGTCTTCTGTGATTATGAAATATTCGGCGGGCATGCCCATGAGTGAATACAAGGGTTACTACATCTCGGAACACCTCGGTCATCAGGAATATTCCGACGAAACGGTTGTGGTGCCGGGAAGCCGCAATGGCGCCCGTCAAACAGATTATTTCCGCGTCGACGTGAAGGCGATTGACATTGGCCGCGAAGGCAAGTGGAACTTTAGTTGGACGATTATCAACTTGACCGATCACAAGAACATGTTCTTTACATTCTACGACACCCGTAAAAATCCGCCTGAGAAAACAGAAATTACGCAGTTCCCCTATTTGCCGATTATGTTGAGCTATGAATACTATTTCTAGACTAAGGAGAGTTGCCATGGTGGGTATGATTCGCAATATCATTGCTTGTAGCTTTTTTTCTGCGCTTCTTATGCTTGTGGCCTGTAGCGATTTTCATGGCCCTTGGGAATATTACCCTGAAAAGCGAAACATCTATACGGGAATTTTTACCTACGGTACTATTGTCGCTGACGAAAATCCCGAAATCTGTTTTTCGAAAATCTATGAACTCGACGAAACTTCTTCTAAGGATTTTGCCTTTTATGATAGCGCCTACGTGACGGTGAAGGGCTATTTTAAAAGGACTACCAACGACGAAGATGTTGATACGACAATTGTTTTGTGGGCCTATAGAGACAAGCCGAATTGTTTTTCTTCGGATTACATGGGCGTGGTGGGCAAGTCCTACACCATGGATGCCTACTTTGAATGGGACAGTTCGGGCCACAAGGCTAAATCCAGGTACACAGCCGAGGCGACTATTCCGACTCCTGTAAGAATCAAGGGTCTGAATGTCCCTTTGCAAAATGGGGACTACGAGTGGCTCCCTTACGACGAAAAGAATCCTGAATTCAGAGTTAAGTTTCTTGAATACCCGATGGACATGGAATTTGTCAAGTGCGCGGTGGATTTTGACCGCGAAGTAGCGGGTGCCATTTCGATTTTACGTTACAGTATCAAGAATGCGGAATCGCAAAACACGACTGTCAATAATATGCTTAAAGGCCTTACAAGCGAAGACGAAGAAGGCTACCGCGGTATTGCGATGCACGATCCGCTTGAAAGACGTGAGAATTTGGGCTTTTCCATGAACCGCTGGGTTGGCGGTTACAACATGCTCGATACGCTTTACCTGATGAACATGATGATGCCTTTGGGCGAAATCTATGTGGATTTCTATTCCACCGATGCGGCCTATGTCGATTACGAAACGAAGGTGACGGAGTCGTTCAATGATTCTCGCGTTGTTCCGGAATCAAACATCAAGAACGGTATGGGCGTGTTTAGCGGTATGGCCAAGACGACTATTAGCTTGTATGTTGAAGGCGACGGCGTTGGAATGACGCATATTGCTTTAAACAATTGCGATGATGCCAGTGGCGACAATTCCGATAGCTGGGATTCTAGAGGGTGCAGACTGTATCAGGATGTTGCCTGCGCTTCTTTAGACTATGAATATGATGGTTATTATGACGATTTGATATCGCTGAATGAACGTGCGTATAAGGAATATAGGGATTCAGTCCATAACCGGCATCTAAAGACTTGCTATGCCTCGCACGTGAAGGCCGCCATGATGCTCGATACGACCAAGTGGTCGCTGTTCTTGCCCGACACGATTGGCGAAGGTGAAAAGTTTATGGCCTATTCCGATGGACTCAAGCGTTATTGCGTGGCGAGCAACTTTGAAAATAATAAAATTGCCGACTGTTACGATTTGTATCAGCAGTGTATCGAAAGCCCGGAAAAAAACAGCTGCAAGGAATATCTGTGGCTGTGGTGTGCTGACCGTGGCTGGCCCGATACGGAACAGTGCAAGAGTGCGCTTGTTAGCCGCTATTATTTGCAAGAGCAAAAGTCCAGCATTCTCCAGCGCGAAGTTCAGAATGTTTGCAACTATTATCACCCCGCTATTTGTGACAACTGGTGCGAAAAGCAGAAAGACGGCCGCATGAAATGCCTGTCGTCTGATGCGATCGAAAAGGAAAAATAATGGTGACACTTATGGTGCCTTCAAGTGTTTTAATTATGTAATTTTGAAGAAACCCTTTTGCGGAAAGTTATGAAACGACTGAAATTATTACCGTTAACGCTTGTCGTGATGCTCCTTTCGGGGGTGGCGTTCGCTGACCGCGACGCTGAAATTCGCGACCTTAAGCTTGAAAAAGACAAGCTGAATTCTGAAATCCAGAAATTGAACCGCCAGATTGCCTCGACCGATTCGATGCTCAAGGCGGACGATTCTCGCTACAAGACTCTGCAGGCCCGCTACAAGGCCGACACGGAACGCCGCCGCAGCGAAATCGATACCTTGAATGTGAAAATCAAGAACGTGGCCGCCGAACTCCAGACGGAACGGGGCAAGCAGGCCCGCGCCAAGAACAAGAGTGACAATGTAGCCGCGAAGCGTAAGGCCCTGCGCGAGGAACTTGCAGGCATCAGCAAGCGTTTAGAGGCGCAAGTCGCGCAGACGCTCCCGTGGGAACGCGAAAGCAGGCTTGACCGTGTCAAATCGCTTACCCGCGATATCGAAAGCGGTAACGCGAGCGAAGAAGAAGCCTTTTCTCGCCTCAAGTCGCTCGTTGCCGAAGAAACCAAGTTCGGTGACGAGGTGGCAATCATCAACAGCCCGCTGACCCGTAAAGACGGCGAACTGATTAACGCGGCGATTTTGCGCATCGGTAACCAGTGGATGGTTTACAGCGACGACAACGGTACCGTATTCGGCGTACTTGTTCGCAAGATGGTTGACGGCAAGATTGTTTACGAATGGAACGAAGACTTGAATTTGGAAGAACGTGCTGCGGTAAAGCTCGCGCTCGACGTGAAGCAGGCAAAAAAGCCGCCTCAGGTCGTGAAGCTGCCCGTAAGCCTTTCTGTGGTGGGGGGTGAAAGATAATGTTTAATGTGAAAATGTGTAATGGTGTCTTTGCTGCAGTTCTGTTCCTCTCGGCCTCTTCCGCTTTTGCGTGGCCGTGGTCGGGTTCGGGCGAAAGCAAGGCCTCTGCCGAAGACCAGGCGCGAATCAAGGATTCCCTGCAGACCGAAGAAGTTCGCAACTTGCAGCGCGAAGTAGAGGCTTTGACCCGCATTCGCTTGCAGAAGGCTGATTCGCTAGAAAAGCTTGAAGCCGAACACTGGCGCAAGCGTTATGCCGAATCCCAGCTGACCGAAGAACACCAGGCTGCATCGCGCGAACTGGATGCCCGCTATTCCAAGCTTTCGACCGATCTTGGCCGCGTGAGCGAAGAAGTGGCGGCAAGCAAGAGCCTGACCGAAGAAGCCGAAGAGCGAGCGCAGTCCGAAGAATCTGCCTACGATGCGTTGAATACGCAGGTGAAACTTTCGATCGACAAGACGCTTGGCGATGCCATGGGCGATTACCCGGTGGGCATGAACGGTCGCCTGATTCGCCTGAAGCAAGCCTCTAACGAAGCTGAAAAGGCGACGCCGAATACGATTGGTGCGGTGCAGAGCTACATGGACGATTTACTGATTCGCCATGAGCTGACTTATACGCAGTTCTATGGCCGCGAAACTTCGCAGGTGGGGAGCCGCCCCGATGTGAACGTGAACCGCTTGCGCCTGGGTACCGTGTTCCTCGGCGAAGTCGCACAAGATAACGGTGACGTGCAGGCATTGCTGCGCTCTGGCGCCTTGCAGGGCAAGGTGTTTGAATGGAATGCGGCACTCCCGCCCGAAATGGCCGGAAACGTGAAGCAGGCCGTGGTGCAGGCCGGTTCCGCTGGCGAAAATGCGACGCCGACGGTCGTGATTCCGCTGGATGTGCTCCAGAATAAGGCCATCAAGAATGCGATTACCGACACCAAGGAACTCACGATGACGGAAAAGTTCAAGGAGTTCTTCAAGAAGGGCGGTATCGTGATGTACCCGCTCATGCTGGTGGCGATTTTTGCGTTGCTCCTTTGCCTGGAACGCTTCTTGGTGCTGACTTTCCGCGGACACTTGGGTCGCCGCTTCCTCAAGAAGCTGAATGCACTCGTGAAGGAATCCCGTTACGAAGACGCCGCGAACCTTTGCCTGAAAAAGGAAACGAGCCTTTCGCTGGTGCTTTTTGCGGTGCTGAACCGCGCCCGCGACAAGCGTGAAGATGCTGAACGCTCGCTGCAAGAAGCGATGTTGCGTGAACAGCCGAAATTGGAACGCCGCATGGGCCTCTTGGCTGCCATGGGGACGATTGCCCCGCTGCTTGGCTTGCTCGGAACGGTGACCGGTATCATTACGCTCTTTACCGTGATTACCGAAGTCGGTACGAACGACGCCCGCGTCTTGGCTGGCGGTATTTCCGAAGCCCTGGTGACGACGGAAACGGGCCTTGTGATTGCCATTCCGGTGATGATTTTGCACGGCCTCTTGAGCGAAAAAATTGAAAAGGTCACGAGCGAAATGTATGTGCAGAGTACCTCGCTATTGAACAGAATTTTCGGGAAGGAAGCGTAAGCGGGCATGTCTAACACCCATTACATATTCCTGGAGTCTCTGCAGAACACTTACCAGGCGGGCGGCGTGGTCATGCTCCCGATCCTCTTGGCAGGCGTTATCGGATTCTACTTCCTGTTTTCGAGCTGGTTCCGCATCGGGAGTGACTTCTTCCGCGCCGACATTCACAGGGTCATCAAGCGCATGCGTCTTGATTTGAACGGTGGTAACGAAGAATACGAAAAGAATGCTGAACCCCCGAGCGTCGAAAAGGCGTTGCGCAGGCTTCGCAAGCGTGGCGGACTTTTGGGTCGTGAGCTGAGCTATGCGATTGATGTGGCGAAGGAAAACCCTGAAGGATTTCGCGACTACATGCAAGTGCGTCTCGCCAAGACGGTACGCTATATGGAGCAAGGAAACCACATTGTGTCTGTGATGGCCTCGGCCGCACCGCTCCTGGGCTTGCTTGGAACCGTGACGGGCATGGTCTCGACATTCGAAGTGATTACGCTTTACGGAAACCAGAACCCGGTGCTCATGGCTGATGGCATTTCCGAAGCGTTGATCTCGACGCAGAGTGGCTTGCTTGTGGCATTCCCGCTCACGCTTTTGAAACAGCGCCTGGATGAACGTGTTGAAATTTTGCGCCAGAAGATGGAACTCGGCGCGACTGTGATTGAAAACTATTTTGTGGAAAAGGCTGAAGGCTAGTTATGGAATTCAATTTGCCGAGAAGAAAGCAGAAAGACATGGGCATCGAAATGGGCCCGCTGATGGATATCGTGTTCATCTTGCTCATTTTCTTTGTGGTGACGTCTTCGTTTACGCGTGAAACGGGTGTGGATGTGACTAAGCCGCAGGCACAGTCTGCAAGTCAGCTCGAAAAAGAGAACCTGCTGATTGCCATTACGCGCGAAGGCACGATTCACATGAACGAACGTCAGGTGGACTTGGCAAGTTTGCAGGATATCTTGAAGCAGTCGCTTGCAAAAGCTCCGGATCGTGAAGCGGTGGTGATTGCCGATAAGGGTGCTGAAACGGGCGTGTTGGTGCAGGTGATTGACATGTGCAACTTGGCCGGAGTGAAAAAGGTCTCTATCGCGGCTCAGGCGGAATAATGTTGCATTTTTTGAAAAAAATAGTGAAGCGTTTTAGCATTTTGCTTGCGGCGATTCTCGCGAGTATGCTTCTCGTGTTCTCGGTGACGATGGCGAACTTGTTCCTGACGGGCAAGGTGTTTCACGAAAAGAGATACAACAAGACCGAAATCGCGATCAAGAAGGTAGACGAAGTCGAGAAAAAGGTGGAAAAGAAAAAGCCCGCACGCAAGCCGAATCGCATGAAGTCGAATTCCCGCTCGCCCAAGGCGGGGCCGCGCTTTGCGATGAACTTGGGGGCGGCCTCAGGTAACGGTGGCGCAGCCGTCAGCCGCGACTTGGTGGCCGATTTCCGTGGCGGAGCGCTTTCGACGGAAAAAGGCGATGTGGACAAGAAACCCGAAAGCCGCAGCATGGCGAATTTCCAGGTGCCGCCCAAGATTCGCGACAATGAAATCGATGCGACGCTCCGACTCAGTTTTTGCGTCGATGTCAGCGGCAAAGCGTACGACATCAAGGTCCTGGAAGAATCTCCTGCTGGCTCTGGCCTTGCGCAGGCCGGTCGCGAGGCTCTTGGCCGCATGACGTTTACTCCTGCCGAAAAGGCAGGCAAGGCGGTGCCCTTCTGTGGCATGGAACAACCGTTCGAAGTGAAGTTTAGGGACTAGTTAGAAGTAGACGGTAGACAGTAGGCAGTATTATTTTAAGTAGAGACGAATGTTATGTTTTTTAAAAAGTTCCTAAATGATTTTTGTGGACAAGGGAAGTGCTCTAGGTCCTGTCTACTTCCTACTTCCTACTTCCTACTTCTTTTTTCCCTCGCTGCCACTTGTTTCGCGGCGCAGTCCGCGTATGATTTGATGGAACGTGCGAATGCCCTTTACCGCGACGGAAAATTCAAGCAGGCCATTACGCTTTACCGCAAGGCTGAATCTCGCGGCGCGGACCCCGTCGCCACCAGTTTCAACATCGCGAACAGCTATTACCAGCTAGAAAACTTGCCCGAGGCCGCCGCCACTTACCGCAAGGCGATTGATTTTTCGAATGGAGCGTTTTCGCCCGCGCTCTTCAACATGGCGAGCGTGTATTTTCGACTCAAGCAGTATCCGGAATGCGTGGCGGCGTATCACCGCGCGTTGAAACTGGAACCGGAAAATGTTTCCGGTTGGCTTTACTTAGGCGAAGCCTACAGTAAAACCGGCGACGCGGTCGGCGCCCTGCGTGCCATCGAAAAGGCATACCAGCTCGACAAAGAAGACATCAGCATCGTGTACCAGCTTTCCGAAGCGAATATTTCGCTCAACGATTTTGAACGCGCCGTTGCCGTGATCCGCGAAGGCTATGCCGCGCACCCCGAAGAAATCGACTTCTTGGTTTACCTGGGTGACGTTTACCGTCTGAACAAACAGTACGAAGAAAGTGCTGCCGCCTACCGCGAAGCGTTGGGCGTGCGCCCCGATGACCCGGCGACCATGTACAAACTCGCCGATGTTCTTGCCGAAGACAACAAACCCTTCGTGGCGATGGATGTGCTCAACAACCTCACGCAAATCAAACCCGATTTTAGCGACGCCGCCATCTTCCTCGGGAACCTTGCCTACGACGCTAAATTCCTCGACCGCGCCGAATCCGCCTACGAGCTTGCCGCAAAGCAGGGTAACGCCGAAGCCGTTTTCGGCTACAAGAACATGGCCTACGATGCCCACGCCCAAAAGCGCGACGACGAGGCTCTCCGCCTACTGCGCACCGCCCAAAGCTACTTCCCGGACGATGTTACCTTGCAGGCCGACATTCTCGAGTTCGAAAAGGAATAAATAATTGAAGACTGGAAATTCTTTTTTATATTCACTCTAAACAGGAGTCCTTATGAAAAAGCTTTTTTTCCCAGTCATTGCCGTGATGGCATCTTTCGCCGTTTTCGGCTGCAGCGACACCAAAAACAAAGTTGCCGAAAAAAATGCTGAACAGGCAAAGCCTGCTGCGGAATCGGCAGAAAATGCGGCTCCTGCAGAAGCGGCGAATGTTGTTCAGGTGGCAAAGACTATCACGCTTGCGAATGGAGCGAAAGTCACCTGGATTCAGGACAATCAGGGCGAAAAGCTAAACCCCCGCAGCCTCTTTAGCGACGCGAGCGATTCCCTGTTTGCTAGTCTGAATTTGCCCGATGGCATTCCGGCTTCGGTGAGCGTATTCCTGCTGCAGGTGGACGGCAAGAACATTCTGTTTGATGCCGGCCTTGGCGCGTTCGGTGGTCAGATGTTGAATCGCCTTGCTGCACTCGATGTCACTCCTGACAAGATTGATTTGATCTACCTGACGCATTTCCATGTGGACCATATTGCGGGACTTGTTGCGAAAGATTCTACTGGCAAGGACGTAAAACTCTTTAAGAATGCTGCTGTCTACGCGGGCAAAGTGGAATACGATGCCTGGATGAACGACATTGCGAAAAATGATTTGCAGAAGGTGATTATGGGCATCTATAAAGATAGCCTGCACTTGTTCGCTTTTGGCGACACGTTGCCGCAGGGGGTGATTGCACTTGACGCCGTGGGGCACACGCCCGGCCATACTGCGTTCCAGTTTAGTAACCTGCTCGTAATCGGCGACCTGATGCATGGTTATGCGTTGCAGAAGGATCACCCCGAAATCAATTCCAACTATGATATGGATAAGGAAAAATCCATCGAGAGTCGCAAGCGCCTAATGCAATACGCCCGCGACAATAAACTTACCATGGCCGGCATGCACCTGCCTCCGCCGGGATTTGCGGAATAGTTTTGAAATCAAGGATTTACCTATGCAATGGAATGCTGAAACAAGGGAGCGGATAGAAGCGCGGTTGAACAGTAAAGAGAACTCGCTTGCGCCTTACGCTTGCAAGTCTGCACAGGCGATTCGTTTTCACGAGGCTTCAGAAGATCTCCGCCCGAACTTTTTCCACGATTCCGACAAGATTGTTCATTCTTATTGCTACAGCCGCTACATCGACAAGACGCAGGTCTTTTACCTGGTCGAAAACGATCACATTACGCACCGCGTGCTGCACGTGCAACTGGTGGCGAAGATTGCAAGAACTATCGGGCGTTTCTTGAACTTGAACGAAGACTTGATCGAAGCGATTTCGCTGGGGCACGATGTCGGCCACACGCCTTTCGGTCATGACGGCGAGCGAATCATTTCGGCATTTTTGCAGGAACAGGGTGAAGGAATTTTCGAGCACAACGTTCAAAGTTTCCGCTTGTTCCACGATCTTGAAGCCTACGGAAAAGGCCTGAACCTTACCGCACAAGTGCTTGACGGAATTATCTGCCACAACGGCGAAATCTTGAAGAATGAATACGGCTGCGACCGTAGCAAGACTCCGGAAAAGTTGCTGACGGAATACCGCGAAAGCCTCAACGGGAATTTCAAGTCGAAAGATATGGTCCCGATGACACTCGAAGGCTGCGTCATGCGCATCTCGGATGTAATCGCCTACATTGGCCGCGACATCGAAGATGCCGTCATCTTGAAACTGGTGGAACGCGAAAGCTTGCCCCGCGAAATCACGGAAGTGCTTGGCAACAAGAACGGCGAAATTGTCGACACGCTTATCAAGGACCTCGTGAACAACAGCATCGACAAGGAAACTCTCCGTTTTTCGCCGGAAGTTTTTGAGGCGCTGAACCGCCTGAAAGATTGGAACTACAAGAATATTTACCTGAACCCGAAAAAGTCAACGCAAGACACAAAAATCAAGGCGATGTTCCAGACTGTTCTAGAAGAATGTCTCGAAGAACTCGGCTCCGACAAAAAAGTCACCGGAATCAACCACTGGTTCAATTCCATGAGTGCCGAATACAAAGAGGCTACCCCCAAGCTGCGTGCCGTTGCCGACTATGTTGCGGGCATGACCGACGACTACCTGATGAATACCTATAAGGAAATCGTTCTTCCCAAGTCGTTCGGGATTAGTTTTGCCTAATTTTAGCTTTTTTTGCGTAAAATTACAAAGTGTCATTTTATGACACTATTTAAATCTATATTTACATTGTAACCTTCAACAAGGAGGCCTACAATGGCAAATGATATCTTTTACGTCAGTATCAAAACATCCAAGGCGGTGAATGCTTACGCCTTTACCCGCAGCGAAACCGGAATCTTGGATTATGCTGGAGCTGCAACGCCTTCGGCCGATGAACTTTCGCGCATGCAGTGCGTCGAGGGAAGTGCCTATTTTACGCCTTCGTGGTATACCTACTTGCCTGAAACATTGCTGGCAGAGATTTCGGTGTACATTCCCGTAGACATCAAGAACCTGGATGCAAACCAGTATTCCTTCTTGTTGCATGTCGGGGCGCTGTTGCTTGCGGTTGAGATGCGCGATAGTCTTTTGGTGGCGGAACTTTTGCATAGGCGTTCGATGGTGTTTGCAAACTTTACGCCGATTCTGCTGCATATCTTGAAGCCAGTGGCTCCCGAGTCGCTTTTTGCCTGGATCTACGGGGGATTCCATGGCGATGGAAACTTCTTGCAAATTTATGCGAATGATGCACCTGTTTCTACTGGCGAAACCGATACGGCGACGATTCTTTATGCGGCTGCTCGCGAGGCCCTGAAACCGGAACCCAGCAAGGAAACGGCAGAGGGTATGTTCATTCGCTATTTCAAGGGTGACGGAAATCGCAAGTTCAATTTCACCATGGGAATCGTGGGGGCGGCAAATCACCCCTGGGTCGATAGCATCGAAAAATTCGAAAAGATTTCTGGGGCAGCGACAGGATTCCATTTTGCGGACGATCCTGAAAAGGCAGGCAAGAAACGTAGCGAAATTTTTGAATCGCTCAAGGTGAAGGTGCAGGCAGAACCTTACAATCCACATGACCACAATGCCGTCAGTGTATTTATCGACGATTTGGAATCGGTGCTGAAGGGGGCCCGCAGCAAATGCAAGGCGGGGTATCTGCGGTCGACGGGGGCTGCCATTCTTCGCCATGCGCGTCCGAACTTGTACAGCTACGAATCTTCGCTTTGGCGCATCGGCGGTAATCCCGACTATTTCGAGAATGCTATTATTGTTCGGCTGAAATTCTAGCGGATATTTTTTAGATTGCAGTTATGTTGCACCTGAAATTTGCATTGAACCTCGAAAATCTCGCCGACGAAATGATCGACGAGATTTCTCGGTGTTGGAAAAATCCTTTCGAGGCTCCGATTGTCATTTTCCCGGACCCGAAACTGGAACAGTGGTTCCGCCTGCGCTGGGTGCAAAAGAAAGGGGTGCTTGCAAACCTGAACAAGAGTACCATCGACAGGTTCCTTTTCGGTATTTTGGTGGGCGAAAACGGCCGCCTTAAAAAGCTTTCTTCCGACATGCTTGCAAATGTCATAATTGCATACTTGCAGCAAGAAACGGACGGAAAGCTTAATTACCAGCTTTTGGGCGAAAGCGTCAAGGCATATCTCGAAAGCGATGGTGTGATTGATGAAAACCGGCTTTTCGATTTTGCGAACGTGATGGCGGGGCTCTTTTTGGAATACGAAACGAGCCGCCCGAGTGGTTTTATTTCGGATTCTGAAACCGGCGACAGTGCCAAGGGAATTTTGGACTGCTGGAAACAGGGAAACTTGCGTGATTTCTTTATCACGCGCGACGGTTCGGTCGCTGCAAACGAGGAATGGCAGCGAAAACTTTATTCGGCCTTGTTCCATGCTGGTGACAAGGGAAAATCGCTCTTGACGCAGGTGTTTGAAAAGTCTGCCGAAAAGAGTGGCGAAAATGTCACCTACCTGACGCTTCCGTATTTGTACGAAGCCTGCAAAACTGAAAACGGCAAGGTCAAATTCAATTACGATAGCGATCTCCCGATCTTTATTTTTGGCCTTTCGGGCATGGGGCAGTTCTACCGCGTCATCTTGCAGGAGTTTGCAAACCAGCACGAAATTTACGCCTATATTCAAAACCCCTGCATGGCGTTCTGGGAAGATTGCAGCGGCAGGCAGAAACCACTCGAAAGCATGAAACTTGCGCTTCCGTGTCTTGCGGCAGATCCTGCCGACGAAAGCGAATCAATAGACGAAGACGAAAACGAGCTTTTGCGCTATTGGGGCAAGGCTGGTCGCGACAACATCAAGCTCTGGAGTATCGCAACCGATTACAACTTTATATTCGATGGCGATTCCATTGTCGACCGTAATAAGGAAATGCCTTGCGACACCCTGCTGCATCAGGTGCAGTGGATGGTGGCCCATCGTAAGAATGTCTTCTGCGAAAATACGGATGTCCTCGATAAGATTCCGTTTGAAAAAGACGCTTCTTTCGGCGTGACAACGGCGCCTTCGAAAATTCGCGAAGTGGAAGCGCTCCATTCCCGCATTTGCAAGTTGCTTTCAGAAAAAGATGTCTTCGGAAACCCGAAAGCGACGATTGCCGATATCCTCGTGGTTTCCCCGAATATCGACGATTACCGTACGGCGATTTTTCAGGTGTTTGATCAGACCCGTGATGGGTTCCATGTTCCGTTTAACATTGTCGATTCTGCCGCCCGCGATTCACTGACGGCGAATGCGCTTTCGATTCTTTTTGCGATTCACGAAAAGGAAACGCTTTCGAGGCCCGACTTTTTTGCCCTGGTGCGTAACCCCGTGGTGCAAAATGTCCGCAGGATTCATGCTGACGAAGTTTCCAATTGGGAATCCTGGGCGTCGAATATGAATGTTTACCGCGACCGCATCGTCGACGACAACGGCGAAAATCGTCGCGAAGAATCCTGGGTGACGGCGACCCGGCGGCTTTTGCTTTCACGTTTTTCTTATGGCGGCGTAGAAACCGATTCTGGCGAAATTCAGCCCTACAGCGATATCAGCAGCTCCGACAGCAGTTCGCTTTACCGATTTGTAGATGCCATTGATTCGCTTGAAAATTGGATGAACGTGGATTCGGACCTTTCGGCCATTTATCAGTTTTTGGATTCCTGGCTTTGCATGGGGAACCCTCCCAAGGAACTTGCGGGCGAAAGCGTCATTTACCACGCGGTTACCTCGGCCCGTGAAAATTTGGAATACCAGTACCTTGCCGGTAGCGAGGCGATTTCGTTCAAGATTGTTTCGCAGACTCTGATGTATGCGGCACGTGGTTCGGAATACAGTTGCGGAAACCTGTTTATTAACGGGCTTACTTTCATGAAATTCGCGCCGAACCGCATTGTCCCGACAAAGTACCTGTTCTTTATGGGTGCCGATGCGGCGAACTTTCCGGGGGTACGGAATACGAATACGCTCGATTTGCGCAAGTCATGCCGCCCCTGGCCTGGCGACGATTCGGTCGTTAGCAGGAACCGCTACGCTTTCCTCTGCCAGCTCATGAGTACTGCCGAGGGATTCTTCATAAGCTATGTGAATAAGGACCTGCAAAAAGACGAGGACTTTTACCCGTCGTCGATTGTCAACGACATTCGCGGATTCCTGAGGAACGCGGCGAAGGCTGCTGGCGTGACGGATGTTTCGACTCTCAAGAACTTGTGGCCCGACGACAATATCCCGCTGGATGAAACGCGCCCGTGGGAAATGCTATTTACCCAGCGCGAGATTCGTAATAAGAAGGCGCATCTGGAATTCGGCAATGACCGCGATGTGGTCAACTTTACACCCGACCCCGAAAATGGCGAAGACCCGCGCCTCCCCGAACAGGTGAGTGTCTACCAGTTCAAGGAATTTCTCAAGGATCCTTTCGTGTTCCGCGTCGGTCAGATGATGCAAATCGAAGACGAAAAGGAAGACCCCGAAAAGACGGAATTCGAGCCTGTCCTTGTTGACAAGTTGCAAGAGACGGTTTTGCGCCGCATGCTGCTTGCCCAAATGTTGGGTGTCTTTGAAAACGATCATTTGACCACATGGGAAGACATCCGCACTTACGCACTTTCCAAGGGGCTTTTGCCCAAGGGGGCTTTCAGCGAACGCATCTGGAATGACATCCTTGATGAAACAAAGTGCTGGGCCAACTTGATTGCCGGTTTGTATCGTAAGCCTGATTTTCGGTATGGCCGAAAGACCGTCGAACTCAAGATGAATGGCTGGACGCTGCTAGGGACTATTCCCCTGTATGTGCAGAACGATAGGTGCTTTCACCTGATTGATACGGCGGGTGTTGAAATCCACCAGTACCATTTTTTGACGGGTTATATCCAGGCGCTTGCACTCATTTGCGAGGCGGGGCAGAAAAACGAACCTGTTCCTGAAATTTTCATCGATTGCTATTCCAAAAAGATATGGCAAGCGAAGCCTGTCCGGCGGACTCCCGTCGAAGCGGAACAGCTGCTCGAAAAGATTTACCGCAAAATGTTTGCGGTGCAGATGGATACGAGCGGAAAGTGGGAACGCTACAGCAAGGTTCTCCCGATTGACATGGTGTCCGAAAACAAAGTTGAATCATACGACGATTACATCAAGGCGTTCAATGACGAAAACCATTCGCCTTGGAAATATTTCGCAGGCGCCAAGTTGTTCGATATCAAGAAGGTCAGCGGATTCCCCGAAAAATACTTTATGGATCTCTGGAACAAGGAATGTCAGGACCTCAAGGAATTGACTCCCGATTTGTGGACTTCCGATGTGATAGGAGGGACCGTCGATGACCCAGATTAAGCTTTTTAACATTGATGATTTTCATCTCGGCAATAACCTCTATATCGATGCTTCGGCAGGAACGGGCAAGACATACACCATCCAGCAGTTGGTGGCAAAACTGGTTCGTGGCGAAAATGGCCGCGCAGGTATTCCGCTTTCGAAAATTTTGATTGTCACTTACACCGACAAGGCGACCGGTGAACTTCGCGACCGTATCCGCCAAAAGATGGAAGACTGCCTCGCCGAAGAAAATCTGGAATGCTACCGCGAAGCCTTGCAGAATATCCATACGGCACCGATTTTTACCATCCATTCCTTTTGCCAGAAGGTGTTGCACGATTTTGCTTACGAGGCGGGTTCTTCCTTTAACTTGGAAGTCGTTTCGGACGACGGCATCGAAAACCTGATTCAGCGACTGATTCGTGATAAGTGGTCTTTCGAAACGGAATTCATGAACATGCTGAATTCTTCGAAATTCAAGATGAACTTGTTCGTCAAGAATTTTGTGAATGCGGCCAAGTTTATGTTGCAGAATCGCGAGGCAAAAAAATTTGAACCCGACTACAGCACTCTTGAAGGAATTTTGCAGTGGGCTCCTGGAGCGCGTAACGCGTGGAATGTATTGCTCAAGAACAAGGATAAAACTTACGAAGAAGTCCTCAAGACGAAAACGAATCTTCTAAAACTGTCGGATTTTATCGCTGCCATAAAGGCTTACAAGGGTGACGATAAGCTTTTCCCGAGAACGTTTACGAAAAAATGGCGAGGCGTCTGGGAAAGCGACGAATTGAATGCGGCGGTCGATTTTTTCTTTGACCTCAAGGATATGGATTTGCAGAAGGCCGCCCTAGAGGTGTTCCAGAAATTCATTTTCGACCATGTGAAAGACCTAGTGGAACTTTGGCAAAAAGAAAAGCGCGAAGGCAAAGCGCAGTCGTTCAGCGACATGATCAATGATGTCCACGAATCGGTTTTAAATGGTAGCGGCGAACTGGTGCAGAAACTGCGCGAAACGTATCGCTACGCCATCATCGACGAATTTCAGGATACGAACCAGTTGCAGTGGGATATCTTCAAGACGATTTTCTTGGAGTCCCCTGATAACAACATCGTCGTCGTGGGCGATCCGAAGCAGTCTATCTTTTCGTTCCAAGGGGCCGATGTGGGTGTTTATCGCCACGCCATTGCCGAAATCGGCGAGAAGAATGGGCGCAGGCTTTCGACAAACTACCGTTCCAGCGACGATATCATCGAGGCCTGCAACGAACTGTTCCAGGGCGATTTCCTTGAAAATGGCGACTTCTCGAAATCGGATGTCCCGGTGGACAAGTTGAAAAAGCAGCCTCCTGTTTTGAATGGCGAAAAGACGGCACCCTTGTGGATTTCGAACGTGTCGGACGAATACGAGTTTGCAGAATTCGCGGTGCGTAAAATCGTCGAATGTTGTGCTCCCAGTGCAGGTGATCCTTCCAAGACATCGCTGCGGGTTTTCGACAAGGACGAAAAAGAACTGCGGAATGTGCGCTTCTCGGATTTTGCCATTCTTTCGCGTACCCGAAGCGAGATGACTGCCTTGGAAAGCGCCATGGCGCAGGTGGGTATTCCTTATACCCGCTACAAGGATACGAATCTTTTTTACGGCAAGGAATGCGCCCATTGGATTTCGCTGTTGAAGGCTTTGGATGCCCCGGATTTTTCCAGTTGGAATCGCAAGTTCCTGAACGAGGCCTTGATTACGGACTTTTTCAGGGTTCCCCTGGAACGCGTTGAGGATGAATCGTTCATTTATCCGACTGGCGACATCATGAAGCTTTTTGTTGGTTGGCGTCAGTTGGTGGCGAAAGGCCGCTGGGCGGAACTTCAGGAAAGCATTTATCAGGAAACGGAAATCGACAAGTATCTGAGTACGCCCGCAACGTTGCAGCAGTTGGCGAAAGTCAAGCAAATCGGGACTTACATTTTTGACTACCTGTACAATAATCAGGTCTCGCTGGAAGAAGTTATCAAGCACCTGCAAGGGCTTGCGAATTCTTCGGAAGATGTCGATGACGCCGATGGAAACCTAGTCGCGAAGGGGAGCGATTTTGATGCCGTGAACCTCATGACAATCCACGCTTCTAAGGGCCTCGCTTTCCCGATTGCGATTATTACTGGCGGGCTTCGCGGGGATAATTACCGCAAGGAACGTGAACCGTTCTCTTTCGATTACGAAGGGCAAAAATACATCGGCTTTGATGCCGGAGTTTCTAGCGAGACGAGCAAAAGAGAGAACCATGCGGAATGGCGCAGGCTCATTTACGTGGCATATACCCGCGCTGAATCATTGATGATTGTTCCGCAGTATAAAATCTGGTTCGAAGATGATGGTAAAACGGTTAAGCCGAATAAACCTTTTGCCTTCTTGGCGAATGCCATTGCGCGACTTTCCGAAACGGATTTTGCGCGCACCTGTCAGGACGATTCCCATGCTGATTCCTATGCGACGGCAAGCGCTTCGCAACTTAAGAAAATGGTGGCCCAGATTTTGCGCAACACAAAAGATGAAAAGCCCGACGATAGCAGGTTGCCCGATTTCGAATCGTTGCAGAACAAGGTGAATGACGCCTGCATTTACCAGTATTCCTATTCAAGCCTGGCTTCTAAAAAGCGCGTGCTTGAAAATCGCGAAGATTTTTACGACAACGGAGAAATTTCTGTCGATGGGAATCGCGCAAACCGTGAAGACTTTATCGAGGCAGGCAGCGGAACTAACAGCATCTTGATAGATGACGCATCTGCGTTGGTGCAACCCTGCGCAAATTACGACAAGAATGCACCTGTCGCAGGTGTCGCGAATTATCCCCGCGGCGCGAATTTGGGCGATGCCTTGCACAAGGTTTTTGAAAATCTGGATTTTGAAACCGTCGGAAATTTGCCTGACGAAAATGCGGCTCGCGAAGACGCAACCTTGCGCAATCTGATCGCCGAAACTTATCAAGGCAATTCGATTCATATTCAGGAACACCCCGAATGGAACGACTTGACGGCGGGCTTTATCTGGAATACCATGAATGCGGAACTCCCCGAAATTCACGGGAGCATTGCTACCGGAAAAACATTCCGCCTCAAGGATTTGCCTGCCGCTATGCGCCGTGCCGAAATGGGGTTTCATCTAGATAGCCACGGCGAAGAATCGTCTTGGATGAATTGCCTGTGCAAAGGATTTATTGACTTGATGTTTGTCCGCAAGGGCGACGACGGCGAAGATTACTATTCGATTCTGGACTGGAAATCTGACGTGATGGACGATGCCGATTACAGCGACAAGGACGCCCTTTCGCAAAAGATCGAAGAGGAATATTCTATCCAGCGCGTACTTTACAGTTATTTGCTGATTAAGTGGCTTAAACAATTTTATGGAGAAGACGAACCGCAGATTTTTGAAAAGCATTTCGGCGGCATCTACTATGCACTTGCCCGCGGCACTAACGCCGGGACCTGCAACGGCATTTATTGCCAAACATGGAAGAGCTACAGTGATCTTGAAAAGAGCTACCGCAATGTCGCTGCCCTGATGAAGCGTAGCACGAAGGAGTCCGCATGAGTGTTGTAAACGTCAATGGTTCGGTCGCGGAATACTTCTCCCTGCTTCGTGAAATGCGCGGGATTTCTCCCATCGCCGAAAAGATGCTGAATCTGCTCTGCGCATTGCAACAGAAACCGCAACTGTCTTTCGAGGCGCAAAAGGTTCTGCTCATTTACCTCTCCTTATTGGAAGACGGCAACACCCGCATTCCCCTCGATGCCGAAAGGCTCTATGCTAAATGGGAACAGAAGTGGAACGGTCTCGTGGTTCAGGCGGAAAGCCGCGACGCCTTAAAAAGCTTCAAGCGTACGGAACCGTACCTGGCCGCAGATACATTCAAACCGCTTATCATGAGTGGGGTGCGAGATATTGCCGCGGGCAAGTACACGCAAATTATAGGTGACAATGCGACGCCGTTGCGCTTACAGCAAACGCCCCGATGCGACTATCTGATTTCGGCGAAGCATCTCGAAGACAAGAACCACATCGAAAACATTTTCAAGTCGGGCTTCTTCAAGGAATCTTTGCTTGATGGCTCCGCCGTGCAACTGGCCAAGGATTTTGTACAGGGGTTGCTTCGTGAAGGTTCGCCGATTCATTTCGATGACCGTCAGGCCGAAGTCATCGCTCGCGGTGTATCGCAGAATTTGATTGTCACGGGCGGGCCCGGCACCGGAAAGACGACCGTTATCGGGTTCTTGCTCTGGAAACTTTTTGCAAGCGATGCGGACTACTTGAATTGGGATTTGTACATGGCTGCTCCGAGCGGTAAGGCGGCTGACCGCCTCGCCGAAAGTATGGACGATACCTTGCATGAAATTTCGACGGCGGCCTGCGACGAAAATCCTCGTTTTGTAGAAAAGCTCGCCAAGGCATCGAGCTATACCTTGCATAGGCTTTTGAAATACAGCGTTGCGAAGGGCGGTTTCACTTTCAATTCCGGCAATCCGCTTCCCGAAAAGGCGATTTACATCATCGACGAAGCGAGCATGATTGACGTTTCGTTATTTGCCGCTTTTTTGCAGGCGCTCCCGCCCAGCGGAAACTTCAAACTGTTCATTTTGGGCGATCCGAATCAGTTGCCCTCGGTTGATGCTGGCGCCGTACTCGGCAACATTCTGGAATTCGACTACAATTTCGTCGTCAAGCTGATTCGTTCCAACCGATTCAACGACGAGTCTAGAATCGGCGTGCTGGCGGGTAAAATCCAGCGCGGCGAAGAAGTCGCTTTCGAGGCCGCCCCCTTTAATGCTCGCGCGACTTATTGGGAAGAACGCGATAGCGTTCACCTGATAGACCTCGACCAAGGTCAAACGCTTTCTCGTCGGGAGGAACTCCGCACCGTCGAAAATCTAGTCCGCAAGTGGAGCCTGAAATTCTACGTCCCGCTTATAGACCTTGCAGAAAAAGTCGATCCGGATATTCCTTCGGAATGCGTGACGCCCGAACAGCGGTCCATTTGCGAAAAACTTTGGGACGCGGCGAATCAGGCGAGAATCCTTTCGGCAGAAAGGCGCGGCAACCGCGGTGTCGAAACGCTGAACCAGATTGTCGCCGAAACACTCACCCCAAATTCGTCAACACGGTTCGTGGGGCAAATCCTGATTTTCAATCGCAACCAGAATGAATTTAAGTTGTATAATGGCGACACGGGAATCGTGGTTAAATCGAATCGCCATGAGCAGTACTTCTTAATGCTTAAAAAGCAGTCCAAATTCGTCTTCTACCCGCTTTCGTATTTTGCGGAAGATTGCCTGGAGCCCTCCTTTGCCATCACCATCCACAAATCGCAGGGGTCCGGCTACCCAAATGTCATGATGTTCCTGCCGACGCGCAAGGGGCATCCGCTTTTGAATCGGCAAATCTTGTATACGGGCATCACCCGCACCAAAAAGCAGTCGCTCTCCATCATCGCGACTCCCGAGACGTTCAAGGCCGCTTGCGAGACGGTCATCGAACGCGACACGGGTATCGAGCTGTAAGACTCGGTGTTTTTGCTCGCGGAGGCCTGTTTTCGCTGCCAAAATCCTTGAAATTAGAGAAATTCCGCGATTTTTCTAAAAAAAAATTGCGTTTTGGGGCTTTTGAGGTGTTGAGAATTGCTGTTGTAAAAAAAGCAACGGAACTTTATAACTCTCAATGGATTGTAAACATTTTCTATCTATATTTGGGTAAATTATGGCTATGCCCGAAGTATTAGACTATTTGGAATACCGCGAGTTCCTGAAGGATTGGTTTGTCGAAACCAAGAAAGGCAGCCCCTTCACCTCGTACCGCTATCTTGGCCAGAAGACCGGAGTTGACCCGGCCTGGCTTGTGCGCGTATTCCAGAAAGAAGGGCATCTGAACGAGGGCACGCTCCCGGCATTTATCCGTATTTGCGGACTCGATGACCGCCGTGCCGAATACTTCAAGACTTTATACCGTTTCAACAAGACCAAGGCCAAGCAGACCCTTTCGGAACTGTACTACCGGCTCATGGAACTCCGTTCCATGGAGACCCGAATCCTGTCTACGCCGGAACTTTCGTATTTCGGCAGCTGGGCATGCGCCGCACTCCGCGCCTTGATTGGCATTACCAAAGACACGAGCGATATCGGCAAACTCGGCAAGAGTTTGAATCCTGCCATTTCGCAGGACGAAGCGCGTTCTGCCCTTGGCATTTTAAAGCAGCTTGGCCTTGTGGTGCCCGATGGCAATGGCGGTTGGAACATTACCGACCAGATTATCAGTACCGGCGGCGAAGTCAAGAGCCAGGCGGTTCGCGATTTCCACAGGCATACGATCGAACTTGCACAAGAATCGATCGACCGTCACAAACCCGAAGAACGCGATATTTCGTCTGTGGTGTTTACTGCCGACGAATCCGACCTGCCTGAAATCCGCCACCGTATCGAAGAATTCCGTAGAGGTCTGTTGCAGTTCGCCCGCAAGAGCGAACGCGCCGACCGTGTGTATGCTTTAAATATTGCGATGTTCCCTTTGTCTGACAAGGTGGACGACCCCGATACCGGCGCCGCTCCGCAAAACAAGGGGGTGTAATGCGCAACCGCAACGAAAATTTCTATTTTAGGGATGTGTTGAAGGATACTCCCGCAAATATGGCTAAGTTTGCCGTGACCTCGATCCTTGCCCTTTCTTTCGGGCTTGGTCTTGTTGCATGTGGCGAAACTAAAACAGCCGGCGGTGGCCCGAGCGGTACCGAAGCGGGTAACGCAATTACCGCACAAATTTTGACAGCCGAAAAGTCCCCGGCGGCTCTTGCCAGGGTTCGTCTTATGGACAGTGAAGCTCTCGGCGACGAAAAGGCTTATTCTGCCGAAGCTGACAAGGACGGCAATGTGACTATCGAAGGCGTTGAAGACGGCGACTACACGCTCGAAGCGAAACTCGCTGGCGAAGCCTTGCAGATTCCGGTCCAGGTGAACGGTGCAAGTGTCGACCTCGGTAAGGACCGACTCAAGAAAACCGCAACCGTTTCCGGTAGCGTGGGTGACAAGTCCCTGAAGGGTGTTGTCAAGGTTCGCGGCTTGGAACATTCCGCCAAGGTAAAAGACGGCAACTTCACGCTGGATTCCCTGCCCGAAGGCGTGCTCAGCCTGGTGTTCATTCCCGATGTCGAAGACGTCGATACCAGCAGCACTTACTTGAAGGTTCTCGCTGGCGAAAGCACCGTGTCCGGCACATTTGCCAACGAAAGCCACTCCCTGTTGCTTGAAGACTTCCAGGATTCCAACTACCAGAACCGCTTTATGCCGGCACGTACTTACGATGGTGGTTGGTGGTATTACGACTTTGCCGACAATGTGATTCCCGATTTCATTATCGGCGAAAACCACCTCTTTACGCTTGCTAACGAAGACGGCAACATCTCCGCTCATGTGGCCGCCCACTTCGGCGATATCGTCAAGGATTCTTCTGGAAACGCTTACTGGCCTTGGGCGACTATGGGTGTCGAACTGGGCAAGAGCGACAAGGCCCTTTGCAACGACATTTCGTCGGTGGATTCTGTTGCCTTCCGCATCAAGGGTATCGGTTCTGTTGTCTTCAATATCATCGATTCCAATTTGGATTTTGACCATCAGAAATTGATCCAGTCCGAATACGGCCTTGATAGTGCATGGGTGCGTGTGAGTGTGCCGCTGCCGGCCGAAAGAGATGCTTTCAAGTGCGTCAACCAGCTGGCTTGGGACTTCAAGCCAATCAACGGATACGCAGAAGTCTGGCTCGACGATGTCGAACTGATCGGTGGCGATCGCCTCTCCATTTGGGAAAAGTAGTGACTGCCCGTTCTGTAACCAGCAACCAAATCGAGTTATACAAGAATCTAGAAGCCGTGGTGCGCAAGTACGCTGCCACGACTTTTTTGCGTCCGGTGGCGGGCCATACCCGCGAGGCGTTCGAGCGGGTGTGTGACTTTGTGCGCGGGTTCAATGCGTCGGATTGCGCTGAACTTGTTTTGGATTCGGGCTGCGGTACCGGCGAAAGCACGCTGCACTTGGCAAAGAAATTCCCGAATGTTCCGGTCATCGGAATCGACAAGTCGGCGGTGCGGCTCTCGAAGGCGGGCAACGAACGACAACTCGAAGTTTCAGCGGGTGCCTCCTGCGATATACCGGCGAACGCCTTCTGGGTACGTGCGGAACTTTTAGACTTCTGGAGGCTCGCGCTCGAAAAAGTGGAGGCGGGCGAGTGGAAAATTTTGTACCATGCGCTTTATTACCCGAACCCCTGGCCCAAGGAAAGCGAGGCGACTCGACGTTTCCACTTGCATCCAATATTTCCGACGTTACTTCGTCTGAGTCCGGTCACGGAACTCCGTACCAATTGGGAAATCTATGCCCGCGAATTTGCCGAAGCTGCCCATGTCCTCGGCGATGCGCTTTCGCTAAAGTTCAATGTGGAACTTGGCGCCTTCGACCCTGAAAATCTTGAAACCGCCTTCGAACGTAAATACAAAGAAGCCCGCCAGCAACTTTGGCGGACTCTTGTAAAAACTTAATTGGCGCTTGACTACATTCTGTCTTTCATCCAGGTGAGGAACGCGCGATTCTTGCGGGTGAACTTCACTTCGATTTCGGCGCCTTCCTTCACGATAAATTCCGAGAGGCCGTACTTGCTGTTCGGATTGCCCCAGTCGTAAGTGTAACCGAGACGAGTCCACGGGAATCCGTCCTTGCGGTAGGCGACAGAGCTTTCCTTATCGAACCAGTTCTTGAACCACATGGCGTTAGCCGTCGTGTCTTCTTCGAGCGTGTTCGTGAAGGTGGTGTTCATCATGTCGGTGCTGATGTCGGGGAAGAATGCCGGGCGGAACACGTCGGTCACCCTTACCCAGAACACGGTGAAGTACCTGTTGTCGGTGTCGGGGGACTTGCCCAGGAGCTGCTTCAGGCGAATGTCCCAGTTGTCCACCTTGGCGTGGTTTTCGCGGAACCATGCCAGGAATTCCTTGTCGGTAAAGGCCCAAAGCACTTCGTCGTCTTTCAAGTGCGTGATTTCGCCGTCTTTGAAGCGGTCCGGATCGTTGTGCCACGTGACGAGAATGACCTGGGAGTTGTCTCCGCTCATGGATACCTTGTCGGAGTTGCCGTCAATAGAAACCAGCGGGTAAATATCGTCGTTAGTGAGGTTCTTGGCTTTTTCGAATGCGGCGTTGTACTGTTCGCGGTAGAGCGAGTCGCGATTCATGAAGGTGACTACGTTCCCTTTGGTGTCAATCACGTCGCAGTAGGGGATGTTCGGGTAGCCGGCGGCCACTTCGTGCTTTTCGAAGTATTCGCTCAAAAGGTCGTCGTTGTGCGAGAACAGGTTGTCGTTTTCCAGGAACGAAATCACGATCTTGCAGAATCCCTTGTCCGGAATCTTCACGGCATAGGGGAAGGGTTTCTTGCCATTGTCGGCGGTGTCGAGCGTGAGCTTGGTTTCGTCGATGCCGCAGGCGTATTCGTACTTGTACAGCGGGGCGATACCCGGTTTCATTTCGCTGATGAACAGGTTGTCCTGATCATGGCTCCAGCTGGGTTTCACCACAATTTTCTGGGCGCCGAGAGTCATGTACTGGGGCATCATGTCTTCGCAGTAGAATGCTGTCTGGCGGAACACGCCGATGATGCCGGTCTTGTTACGGTAAACGTCTGCGTCGCTAGGCTTGAGGCCCTTGGTGCATCCGGCAAGTAATGCGGCTGCCGAAAGGGAAATAGCAAGAATCATTTTCTTCTTCATAACGCGGGGAAATATAACTAAATAGGAAGTGTCCAAATGGTCGATAGGTCCCGTTAGCATTTTTCGTGAGTGTTGATAGATTGTTGATAATTTGGCAGACCCGCTGGGGAAAGCTCAAAAATGTGAGTAAATCTTGCTTACACGGGGCCTAACCCCTTGATTTATCTAGGAATTTTTCTAATTTTGAGACTCAAAAAAATTTGACTTTTAATAAAGGTTACTACAATGAAAAGAACATTCCAGCCTCATAATCGTAAGCGCGCCAACAAGCATGGTTTCCGCACCCGTATGGAAGACCGTTGGGGTCGTGCTGTTCTGAGCCGTCGTCGCGCCAAGGGTCGCAAGCGCCTCACCGTGAGCGACACCATCTACAAAAAGTAGGATTGGCTCATAGCCTCGTTGCGCTCCTATAGGCTGCCTAACCAGCCAGCTTATCGGCAAGTAGCCGTCCATGGGAAGTTCATCCGCACACCGTCTTTCACGATGCGCTGGATTGAGAGCCAGGACGGTTTTTGTCGTTTTTGTTTTTTGGCAAAAAAGAAGAATGGCAACGCCGTTTACCGCAACAAGTGCCGTAGATTACTGCGGCCCCTGTTTTTTGAAAGGGTTCCCCATATCGCAAAGCCCGTGTGGGCGATGATCATTGTGAGTGACAATTCCGAGGTGATGTCTTCGGCGCGTATGCGTGAATCGGCACTCAAGGTGTTCAAGAAAATGGAATGGACCGATGGCCTGGACGCACAAGGTTAACGAGGTTTTGAAGGGCGCATTGATTGCGCCCATCCGGCTTTACCAGATTATCCACCCGTTCTTCTTTCATGGGGTGTGCAGGTTCCAGCCGACGTGCTCACAATATGCGATCGAAGCCATCAGGGTACACGGGGTGTTTAAAGGTTTCTATCTTGCGGTTTTTAGAATTTTAAGGTGCAACCCGTTTTGCAAGGGCGGCTATGACCCGGTCCCGCCCAAAAAGGAAAAGAGATGAACAAGAATACTCTCATCGGATCCGTCCTTATCGTAGCCATCATGATTTGGTGGTTCTCCATGACCAGCGCGAACAACGAAGCTGCCGAAAAGGCGAAGCTCGCTAAGCAGGCTGCCGCGAAGGAAGCCGCCGCCCAGGTTGCCGATTCTGCCGAATCTCCGTCCGCAAGCGGACTCGTGCTCCCCGGCGCAACTGCCGAAATCAAGGCAGCCCCGGTTCTCGGAGCCGCCGTCGAATCCGCTACCGATAGCGCCGTGAAGGATTCCTCAGTCGTGGCAAATGACTCTGCCGCAGTCGATGCCCCGAAGGTGATTGCCCCGCGTACGGTCACGGTCGAAACGGACAAGTTCATCATGACCCTGAGCAACAAGGGCGGCAAGGTCCAGAGCGTTATCGTCAAGGCCCTGCCGGATTCCGCAAACCATTTCCCCGAACTCATTCAAGATACCACGCTCGGCGCCCTCGACCTGAACCTCGGTGGTGCGGACCTTTCCGAAGTCATGTTCAATGTCGAAGCTCCGGAATGGATCAATGTCGAAAACGATACCACGGTGCAGTTCGTCTTTACCGATGCCAACGGCAACCAGCTCGTGCGTAGCTACGGCTTTACCAAGGCCGGCGTCGCTGTACGCCAGGTGAACAAGTTCAAGGGCTTCCGCGTCGACAAGTACGAGCTCTCCTGGAAGGGCGGCATGCGTGAAACCGAAGAATTCCCGAAGGGCAAGAGCTTCGGCGGTACCAGCTACTTCTTTAGCGAAGTGATTTTCAAGAACAACGAAATCACCGAACGCGAAACATTCAACGATGCCATGACCTTCGACAACGCCAACTACTACTGGGTCGGCATGCGCCGTAAGTACGTGGCCATGTCGGTGCAGTTCGATTCTCCGGTGCCCGCCCAGGTCAAGGCCAAGCACATCAACCTGGCTACCGAGGGCAACCCGGATCCGGGTACCTACAGCCTCAGCATTGCTGATGCCGTGCGCGGTGATTCCATTGCCTATAATTTCATGGTACTCCCGCTCGAATGGGGAGAAGTTGAAGCTCTCGGCCAGGGTTACGAAAAGATCATCGTGACCGGTTCCAAGTGGTTCCCCGGTTCCAGCGTCTGGTTCGTGTGGATTTGCGCCATGCTTCTCAAACTGCTCAAGTTCTTCTACTCCATCATTCCGAACTACGGCGTCGCCATTATCCTCGTGACCTTCATCGTGCGCGGCATTACGACCCCGTTCACAATCAAGCAGCTCAAGTCGACTTCTGCCATGAGCAAGCTCAAGCCGCAGCTCGACGAAATCAACGTGAAGTACCGTAGCGATCCGCAAAAGAAGCAGGCCGCCATCATGGAGCTTTACGCCAAGAACGGCGTGAACCCGCTCGCGAGCTGCACCGGCGGCTGCCTCCCGATGATTATCCAGATGCCGATCTTCATGGGCCTTTTCTTCGTGCTCGGTCGCGCCGTTGAACTCCGCGGCATGCCGGCCTTCCTCTGGATTACCGACCTCAGCCGTAGTGACGTGATTTTCCATGGTTTCAGCATTCCGTTCCTTATGCCCGATGGCCTCGCTCTCCTCCCGTGGATTATGGTGGTTACCACCTACTTCCAGACCAAGGTGACCATGAGCGGCAACGGCGCTATGGACCCCGCCCAGGCCAAGATGATGACTTGGATGATGCCGGCCATGATGTTCCTCTTCAGCGCGGTGATGCCCTCTGGCCTCGTGCTCTACTGGATCGTGTCCAACTTCTGGAGCATCATTCAGTACAAGATCATCCGCCGCGATAACGGCAACACGCCCAAGACCGTGAATGGCAAGAAGGTCGTCGACGCCGAAATCGTGAAGTAATAGCTCTCAAGATTTATATTGGAAAAGCTCCCGATTTTTTCGGGAGCTTTTGCATAGTAACAAAATTTATTTATACTCGTCGCCGTCAAGCGGCTTGCCGAGAATCTTGTATTTTGCCTTGATGATGGTGCGCAGAACCGGCCAACCGACTTTATGGTATGATTTCTGCCAAAGCTTGTCGATGACCTGAGTTGCAGAGTTGCCAAGGGGCTTCGGGAGCCATTCTTCTTTGAAGTCCGGTGCAAGAATTGCGTTTACTACCAGCTTGTGGTAATCTTCGTTTAATGCCTTATAGGCCCCATGGCGAATAAAGTGGACTTTTTCTTTAAAGTCGAAGCGACGCTGTAAAAGCTTGCGCTTGATAAATCCGCCACCTTGGGCAATCAGTTCGGGGTAGGCAAACATGGCGGGTAAATGCGTGTTGAAAAGCGACGCCGTCTTGATTTCGGCTTCGTCGAAGACGTTTGCCATGCCGATTTCTAGACGGTTTACCACATCGTAGAATGTTTCTTGCTCAGGGGTTTCCAGCAGGTGCAGGTAGAAAGCTCCGAGGGCTTCTTGTTTTAGGTACAAGAAGAACGATTGCAAGTGCGGGCGAACTTCGTCGTTTTGCGTAAGCGATACCACGTCGGCGGTGCTCGCTTCGGCGCGGCGGATAAAGTCGGCAAAGTTGTTCTGGAAGTAGACGATGGAATCGTTTACGAGCAGCAGGCGGTTAATGCTGTTGAATTCCACGAGACTGCTACGGCCGTTGGCAACATCCTTCAGGAACCGGCGCCACATGCCGAAATCGAACCCGTGATTTTCGGTCAGGTAAAGCTTGATTCCGTTGTCTTCCAGGAACGACATCGTCTCGGCCGAAAGCGGACGCTTGTTCGTGAGCAGAACGACGGTAAAATCAGTCTCGGCGAGGTGCTTTAGCGCAAACCGTACATACCCGGGGAGAGTTTCCCCGGTCTGGTAGCTGGCGTAGAGAATAATTTTACCGTTGCTGGACATATTTAGTAGACAGTAGGCAGTAGACAGTGGTTAGTGTGAGGTGTGGAGTGTGAGGTGTATAATTACACTTCTCACATCACGCATTGCATATTACCTTCTCCTTTGGCTGCGACCGGCACCCTTGCGGGAGCCGCCCTTGCGAGGCTTGCTTGCAACGTGGAATCCTTCGCGGTCATCGTTACGATCGTTGCGTCCGCCCTTGCCGCGAGAACTACGGCCAGAACGTTCGAAACTCGGGGCGTCGGAATCGAACCTGCCGCCGCGTGATTTTCCGCGGCCGCCACGGTTCATGTGGCTGTGCGCCGACACGAATTCCGGAACGTCATCATCAAAGTCTTCGTCGGGCTGGCTCACGTAGCCGAGGGCTTCCGCCGCGGCGGCGCGGTCAGCGCGTTCATGAACGTCGCGAGATTCACCCTGACGGCGGCGCTTCTTCGGTTCGCTAGAGAGTTTTTCGATAATGCTGAAGTCCGCCTGACCGCGCAGCGGGTCTACCCGCAAAAGGCGCACCAGCACCTTGTCGCCGCGCCGGAACGTACGCCCGCTCTTCTTGCCAAAAGCGAGTCCCTGGTCCGGGTTGAATACGTAGAAGTCGTCACCGGCAATATCGCGGAAACGCACTAGGCCTTCGGCAATCGGGTCTGCGATAGAAACGTAGATACCCCATTCCTCGATGCCCGAGACAGTTGCCTCGAAGTCATCGCCGATGTGGCTCTTCAAAATCCAGCAGCTGCACACCTTGATGGCGATGCGTTCGGTTTTCTGGTTCTTGACTTCGTTTGCCGAAATCAGGTCGCACACTTCAATGACGCTGTTCTTGCGTTCGGCGGTAATTTCCTTGCCCTTGCGCGCGAGTTCACGGTGACACCACAAATCGGCGTAGCGGCGGATGGGGCTGGTGAAGTGCGCGTAGTCCTGCCAGTTCAGCGCGAAGTGTCCGAAGCTGTTGCTGTCGTAATGCGCCTTCTGCATACTGCGGAGAATTCGGTTCGTAAGCGTTTCGTCGCCCGCGGCACGCTTCACCAGGTGCTCGTACAGCTTGAATGCCGTCGGGTTCAGGTTCGTGTCGCCGCTGCGGGGCTTGCCCAGGTCGCGCAACATCACCGGAGAATCCTTGAACAGGTCCGGGTACATGTAGTACAGTTCCATGATGTCCTTGGTGTCAGGCGCTTCGTGGATACGGTAAATGCCCTGGAGCTTGCGCTTCTTGAGCTCCTTCGCGCAGCAGTTGTTCGCAATAAGCATGCATTCTTCCACCCACGAATTCGATTCGTCGGTTACGCGCGGGTAAATCTTTTCCGGTTCACCCTTTTCGTTGAACTTGCAGCCGAATTCGGTGCTCTGGAATTCCAGCAGGCCGTCCTTGGTGCGGTTCTGCTTCAAAAGCGCCGTCACCTCGGCGAGCGCCTTGATGTCGTCGTCGCCGTTCTTCATCATTTCCATTGCCTGCTCGTAGGTAATGGACTTGGTAATCTTCACGATACTGCGGTGGAAATCCCAGCTGAGCACGTTCGCGTGCTTGTCGAGTTCCATCATGCAGGTGAATGCGCAGCGGTCCACACCCTGGTGCAGGCTGCAAACATTGCTCGAAAGCTTATCCGGGAGCATCGGCACGGCGGTCCACGGCAGGTACTGCGTGTAGCTCCTTTCCAGAGCCTCTTCATCGAGTTCGCTCCCTTCGGGTACGTAGTAGCTCACGTCGGCAATGTGCACGCCCAGCCTGTAGCCCTTGGGGGTGCGTTCCACGCTAATGGCGTCGTCGTGGTCCATGGCGCCATCGGGGTCAATGCAGAGAATCGTGAGCTGCCTGTAATCCACGCGGCCCTTGAAGTCCTTGCCGCACGGCTCCTTGACGCTGTCCACATACTTCTTGATGGCGGGGCTAAAGTCTTTGGGCAAGTTTGCGTCTTCCATGAACTTTGTCTTGACTTCGTCCCAGCTGATGTTCATGGCTTCGGCGGTGCGGTCTACCTTTGCGAGGTAGCTATGCTTGAGTTTCGGGTGCGGGTACAGCGTAAAGCTGATGGTTTCGCCTTCCTTGCCCGGGGCCTGCCTGCGGTGGCACATCTCGTACACCTTGCCGGTTTCGAGTTCGTGCACTTCCCATTCTTCTTCGCCCGTCTGGTGCAGAATGCCGCGCTTCACGCGGGTCTCGTTTTCCTTGCCCGTCTGCCTGCGGCTGCGGGCACCCAGGCGGCGGTTGTCTTCGGGGTACTGTTCCGCAATCTTCTTCACGCGCTTTTCGCGCTTTTCTTCGACGCTTTCGCCATCGCCCAGCTGGTATTCCTTGTGGCTGGTGCGCTTCAAGAGGCCTCGGTCCACCATGTCGGCGAGCATCTGCTTAAAAGCCATCTTCTGCTTTTTGGGGAGGCCGAGCGCGCTACGCAGGCGGCTACCGACCATCGGTTCGTCGCGCAAAATGGCAATAATCTGTTCTTCGCTAGGTAAATGCTGAGCCATATTAGGCCTCCTTGTTTGCCGCGGTGGCGGCGTCGGCCTGTCTGTAGGGCAGCGCCGAAGAAATCATGTTGTGAATCTCGTCGCGCAGCTGCGTGGCGGATTTGTTCTCAAAGCTTTCGGGTGTCTGCAGCGGGTGCACCACAATCTTTACCACACCCGGGGTCTGCGCCCACTTGGTCTTGGAAAGCCGCTTGCCCGTATCCACAAGCGTCACCGGCAGGAGCGGAAACTTGTTTTCCTTGGCCATGCGGAAAATTCCGTTCTGGAACGGGAGCATGTGCCCGTCGTTGCTGCGGTGGCCTTCGGGGAACACCGAAATGGTCACGTTGTCTTCGAGGCGCTTTTTCACGACAGCGCCCATGCCCAGGTTCTTGCGCGGGTTCCTGTGCACCGGAATGCAGCCGATTTTAGTCAAGACCCAGCCGAACACGGGAATTTTCCAGAGTTCCGCCTTCGCAATGAACGAGGTCATGGTAATCGAGGGCCAAATCACGTTGATGTCCAAAAAACTCTGGTGGTTGGCTATGAGCACGAACTTCTTGTGGTCCGGAATGTTCTCCTTGCCTTCGATTTCGACCTTGATTCCCGACAACTTGAACAAAACCCGGAAAAACGGGATGCATATGCGGGTGCTGTCTGCCCAGCGCCTGCAAAGCACGCCCTTGTAAAACATGAACGGAAGACCGACAACGAAAAGCCCTACTCCAATGAACAAGTAGTAGAAAATTGCACGAATAAATGCCATAAGTGTCCTAAAAATAAGGGTTTACACCCATAATGTATATTTTTTATGGGCAATGGAACATAAAACTGAAAAAAATATGCTTGTTTACAAACGGGTGCGAAAAGACGATAATATATTGAATTTTCTAAATTGTACCTGAACAAAAAGGATTTATTATGGCAGATTGCAACGAAAAGAAAGAGAATGCCCCTTCCGAGATCATGAAGAAGGCTGAAGAATTCCTTGCCTCCAAGCGTAAGATCTTCTTGTGGGGCGGTGTCGACGACGAAAGCGCCGAACGCATTGTGAAGGAACTTTTGTATCTGGATTCCTTGAATCACGACGACATCTATTTCTTCATTAACAGCCCGGGTGGCGTGATTTCTAGCGGCCTTGCCATTTACGACTGCATGAACGCTATCCAGAGCGACGTGGTCACGGTTTGCTGCGGTCAGGCAGCCTCCATGGGTGCGGTACTTTTGACTTCGGGAGCAAAGGGCAAGCGTTATGCATGGCCCAATGCCCGCATCATGATTCACCAGCCGCTCATTCACGGTGAAATTGTCGCCCCGGCAAGCGACATCCAGATTCAGGCCGAAGAAATGCTGCGCATCCGCAACATTACGGGTAAGATTCTTGCCGAAACTTCTGGCCACACCATGGAAGAAATCGACCGCGACACGGAACGCGACAACTTTATGAGTGCCGAAGAGGCCAAGGCCTACGGCCTGGTCGACAAGGTCGAAAGCATCGTTTAACGATTATACGGAAATTTTCGAATGGGACTTTTTTCTGCCATTAAGAGTGGCCTAGCCAAGACCCGCGACGCCTTGATGGGCGAACTCAAGGGTATTGTCGGTGCAGGCAAAATTACAGACGACACTCTTGAGGAACTCGAAGAACACTTGATCAAGGCCGACGTGGGTGTCGAAGCGGCGTTCCTGTTGACCGATGCCTTGCGCGAGCAGGCGCTGGGCAAGTCGCTCACGACCGAACAGGTGCTCGGCATTATGCGTAGCGAAGCGGAACGCCTCTTGAAGGATCCGCCTCCGTTTGAACTCAAGGGCAAGCCGCACGTGGTGCTTGTGATTGGCGTGAACGGCGCCGGCAAAACGACTACAATCGGTAAGCTTGCCGCACGCCTCAAAGGCGAGGGCAAGAAGGTGATGATTGCGGCCTGCGACACGTTCCGTGCTGCGGCCATCGACCAGCTTGAAACCTGGGCGCAGCGCTCGGGTGCCGAATTCGTGAAGCATCAGGAAGGTTCTGACCCTGCGGCTGTGGCGTTCGATGCCTGCAATGCTGCAGTGGCCCGCGGCTGCGACGTGGTCCTCATCGATACCGCCGGCCGTCTGCACAACAAAGACTACTTGATGGAAGAACTCAAGAAGATTGTCCGCGTGATCAAGAAGGTGAGTCCCGACATGCCGCACGACATGTGGCTCGTAATCGACGGCAATACCGGACAGAACACCATCAACCAGACGAAAATTTTCAATCAGAGTTTCCCGCTCACCGGCCTCGTGGTGACCAAGCTCGACGGTACGGCCCGTGGCGGCGCAGTGCTTTCGATTGCAAGTTCGCTCCAGATTCCTATCCGCTGGATTGGCATGGGCGAACGCATTGACCAGCTGGTGCCTTTCAGCAAGGCCGAATACGTGGAAGGCCTTTTCGAAAACGCTCTGGAAGAAAACGAGCAGTAAGATTGTGTCTATGGCTTTAGTCGAAAACAAGACGATGGGGGCGCGTGCGGTTTTAGCCGTTGCGCTTCTTTTGCTTTCTGCTTTCGGCTTGGTCGGTTGCGCAAATGAGGTCTCGGTCGACCAGAAGTTCGTTGACTTGTTTGTCGAATTGCGCGTTGCCGAAATCACCTACAGCAAGGATTCTCCAATAGGCCGCTTGGTGCGACAGGATATCTTGAAAGCGGCGGGGTACACTCGCGAACAGTTCCTTGCCAAGACTGACGAAATCTTGAATGACGAGCGCCAGTGGGTGCCGTTCCAGAAGGCAGTAAATGCCCGCATCGATTCTCTGCTGGCACCTTCGCAGGCAGGACAGGCGCAGGCGCCTGAAATCAAGCCCAGCCGTAAGGTGCAGACTCAGATGCCCGCCCACAAGGGAGGTGTACATTGATTTTACGTTTGTTGATGCTTGTAGCGCTTTGCGTTTCGGTTTCTTTTGCAGCCCCTCTAAACGATGCGGTGCCTGCCAAGAAAGCCTCGACTAGAAAGTCCACTGTACATTGGATGGACTATAATGAAGCGCTTGAAAAGGCTCAAAAGTTTCCGAAACTTGTCTTTGTGGATTTGTATGCGGACTGGTGCATTCCCTGCCGCGTGATGGATGCGAACGTGTACAGCGACCCCACGGTGGCCTCGCTTTTGAACACGCGTTTTTATGCCGTTAAGCTCAATGCCGATTCACAAGATACCATCATGTGCGACGGTCAAAAGAAAACGGTGCAACGCTGCTATTTTGATGTATGGGAACTGAACGCGCTTCCGGCTTTTGTGCTTGTTGCCCCGAAGGGAATGAGCATTTTGACGGTTACCGACTCTATGTCGCCGCAAGAACTGCGATACATGCTGTACCAGTTCCTTGAAAAAGAAAAGGAGTGGATATCCCGATGAACGAACAATTCCTTTTTTACGCTCAAATCGTTTTCTGGGTGATGATTTTTTTGCTAGTACATTGCTACTTGCTGTTCCCGATGACGCTCCCGTTTGTAAGTGAAATCTTTAAGCGCCGCAAGAAGCCGGAACAAGGCGACGTGGAACTGCCGACGGTGTCGATTTTGATTTCGGCCTACAATGAAGAAGCGGTAATCGAACGCAAAATCCATAACATTTTGGAACTTGATTACCCCAAGGACAAACTTGAAGTTTTGATTGGTGACGATGGCTCTGCCGACAAAACCGCTGAAATTGTGGCACGCTACGAGTCGCAGGGAATCACGCTGGTCAAGGCGCCGAAGAATGCGGGCAAGGCTGCCATGCTGAACCGCCTGAACAAAATTGCAAAGAATGACATCTTGCTCTTCTGCGATGCAAACACGATGTTCTTCCCGAATGTGGTGCGCAAACTCGTGATTCCGTTCCGGGACAAGAAAATCGGCTGCGCCTGCGGTCACTTGATTCTTTCTGACAAGAGCGGTTCTACGTTGGGTCGCGGCGAAAGTTCTTACTGGGATTTGGAATCTGAAATCAAGAAGTTCGAAGGCGTTCTCGATATGCTGATTGGCGGCAACGGCGCCCTCTATGCAATTCGCCGTGAACTGTATACGGAACTGCCTGTCAAGAAGAGCGTCATGGACGACTTCTTCGTAACTACCAAGGTGCTTGAAAAGGGTTACTACTGCACGTTTGTTACAAGTGCTATCGGTACCGAGCAGACGTCTAAGGAATCGAGCGGTGAGTTCCGCCGCAAGGTGCGTATCGGCCGCGCGAACTTCAACTTCTTGTTCTCTTACTTGCCGCTGTTGAATCCGCTGCACCCGCTGCTTGCCTACCTGTTCTTCTCGCACAAGATTCTGCGCTGGTTCTCGCCGCACATTTTGATTTTGCTGTTTGTCGCGAACGCTTGCCTACTCACGAGTGGTCTCTTCTACCAGATTTTCTTTGGTGTGATGTCGCTTTCGTTGCTGGTCGCCGGCTTCAAGATTGTACCGAGCGGTTACTACTTCCTTTCGATGAACTACGCTATGCTTAAAGGTTTCTTCATGGCGTTCAAGCCCGAAAAAAGCGGCGGTTGGGCCCGCGAAGCCCGCAGCGATGAGTAATATCAGACGAAAGAACGCCGTTTCACGGCTACAGACGAGAGACGAAAGATTATATTTTAACTGAGATATGAAAAAATTTCTGACTGCCATTCTGTTTGCTTTAGCATTCGCCTTCGTTCCGGCGAACGCATTCACCATGGATGTGCAGGGCGGTGTCGTGAACCATGTGAGTGATATCGGCACGTTCAACCTGAACGTTTTTGGTCACTTGTGGTATCCTATTGACCAGATGCTCTTTTTTGGCATCGGCACGGGTTATCAGGAAATCGATAACGTGAGCCTGATTCCTGCTTCTGGCAGCGTCTGGATCCGCCTGCCTATCGGCAGCACGGCTCTTCCTGTAGCGACGGGTGACTGGGGCTATCTCTTTGGTTCCAACGGCCAGATGTTCTGGCGCGCCGGTGGCGGTTTAGACATCAAGAATGGCGATTATTCGTCCATCATGCTGATGGGTGGCTACCAGTTCCTTGATCACGAAGGCAAAGGCTACGCCTACGTGCAAGCCGGCATATTAGTAGAATTGTAAAAACAATGTGCAATGACTGATGTGAAATGTGTAATTACTCATTTCACATCTCACATCCCACATCTGATTTACTTCCCTAATTCTTGTTCCAGGAACTTCTTGTTCTCTTCGACTTTCTGCTTCTGCGGATTGTCCGGATATTCCGTCAGGCATTTGTCCAGCGGAGCGATTGCTTCGTTTAACAGCTTTTTCTTCTTGGCTGCATCTTTTTGCTTTTGTGCCTTTGCGAACATCTGGCTTGTTGTCTTGCGCTGCTTGGTGCAGAAATTGTCTGCTAGCTTTGTGTAAAGCTCGTTCGCCTCTTTGCGGAGCTTGCTCGCCTTGAGTTTGTTCAAGAGTTCCTTGGCTTCGCTGAATTTTTCTTTTTGCAAGAGTGTATCGGCTTGGGCCAGCGCCTGGGCCGGATCGTGGGATTCCCAGTATTTGGTGGCTTCGGCGTTAGTGAGTTGCATCAGTTCGCGAATGTGGTCAATTAGTTCCTGCAAGTGCAGGACGTCTTCGAAGTCGCGGTAACGCATCTGCAAGGTGAGCGCCCGCTTTTCGGCTTCGGCGAATTGAGCCTGGTTGTCGGCTAAATCCTTAATGGCGGCGTATTCTTTTTTCGCCTTGGTGAGTGTGTTCTTGTAGGCAACCCCCTTCTGTGCCTTGGCCCACTGGGTCAGCGAATCGCCCGGAGCAAGTGCTATCAGGCTGTCGGCGGTTTCTGCCACAAGACCGTAATCGGAATTGGCGCGGTTCATGTTCTGAATTTGGAATACCATCGGCTCGTAAGCCTTCGCCTTTTCAGCTCTGGTCTTGCCGAATTCATTTAGCATGGAGTCGGCCTTGGTTTCCCACTGTGCCCACAAGGGCTTGATGACGCGGAAACGTTCCAAGTAGGCGGTGGCAGAATCGGTGTAGCCTGCTTTGTACAAAGCGTCGGCGTAGTCAAAAATATTCTGGACAATTGCCGGAATGGTGGTGTAGGGGTCGGCGACATCGGTCTTGGCGGTTGCGTCTGTGTTCGGAGTGTTGACGGGTGTCGCGCTCGGAATGTTGTCCGGTGTGGCTAAGCGGTGGTTGTCCAACGCCTGGGAATTAAAATAGACATCTTGACTTTCAACGATTTGGTTCGCTTCAGAACTGGTTCCTGTTTGGGGCTGAGATACGTCCGTGTTGTCTGCCTGTTCGGGCTGGGGATTTGTTTCGGGGGCGGGGGCATTGCCGACGCAAGCCGTCAGTGCGAATGCCATAGAACAAATAAAACTGGGGAGTATAGCCTTATTCAAGATCATGATGTTAATATAGAAAGAAAACGGACTGCGAAAATAGAGCTTTTTAGTGCGAAAAAGGATGATTTTTACTGAAAAAAAGGGGTGTCCGTGAAAAAAGGTTTGCATTTCTGCAAATATTCAATTAATTTAAAGGAGAAAGAAAATGTGAATTAAGGTGGGAGCAATGACTTTGCGTGAGAAATCCGACATTCCCGCGTCGGTAGTCGTGGATCTTTTGAATACGGCCAAGGTGGACCCGTTTGTGATTTTCGATGCGAAATCGCACGAAATCTATATGGTGAATCCTTCTATTTCTCTTTTTTGGAAACCGAAAAGACCCTATGAACCGGGAATCAAGTTCGAAGAGTATTTCTTTCCTGCTAACGAACAGAATACATTGTTTGTCGAAGAACTCCTTGAAAAAGGGGTGACGATTATTCGCTGCCCGTATTCGGGAAAAGACCTGGTTGTAGAGGCGTCACAGATTTCCTGGAATGGCAAGCGTTCCATTTTCATGCGCGTAAACGATCATTCCGACCGGTTCTTCGATTCCCTGACGGGGCTTCCGAATTTAGAGTATTGCCGCATCCGCGGAGAAAACTATGTAGAGGGCCTTTTAAATGCAGGTAAAACCCCTGCAGTGGTTTTCTTCGACATTATCGGGATGAAGCTTTACAACAATGCCAACGGCTTTAGCTCCGGAAACGAGTTCTTGATTCACTTTGCGGCCGTACTGAAAAAGCAGTTTGCAGATAACCTGGTATGCCGTAGCACGAACGACCATTTTGTCGTTGTTGCAGACATTGCCAACCTCGAAGAAAAGTTGTGCGAAATTCGAAAATACGTTAAGGGTACGGTTTCCAAAATTTCAATGGACCTTTACGTGGGCATTTGCCAAACGGATACAGACAGCGATATTCTCGACGCGATTGAAAAGGCGAAACTCGCCTGCAACATTCAAAAGAAAAAAGGCGACAAATTTATCCGGCAATATGACGAAGACCTGCACAGGACACTCATGTTGCACAATTACGTGGTAAACCACATTGATGACGCCATTGCGAACGGCTACATCAAGGTTTACTACCAGCCGGTGGTGCGAACGATTTCGGAAACGTTCTGCGGCATGGAGGCGCTTGCCCGCTGGATCGATCCGGAACAGGGCTTTTTGAACCCGGGCGAATTTATCGGCGCATTAGAGGAATCCAAGCAAATCCATAAGCTCGACAGCCACGTGATAGAACTTGTCTGCAGAGAAATGCGCGAGCAATTGGACCAGGGCTACCCTGTGGTTCCGGTGTCGTTCAACCTTTCGCGATTGGACTTTACCGGCTGCGATATTTTTGAAGTGGTCGAAAGAATTCTTCAAAAATACAAGATTGAGCGTGACTACATCCGTGTAGAAATTACCGAAAGCATCATGGCGTCGGATTCGTATATCCAGCATGAAATTGAGCGATTCCGTCTAGTTGGCTACGAAGTCTGGATGGACGATTTCGGCAGCGGTTATTCTTCGCTGAATACGCTCAAGGACTACAAGTTCGACGAACTTAAAATCGACATGGCCTTCCTTTCGAACTTTAACGATGTGTCTCGCACCATTATCAGCTCGATGGTCCGCATGGCGAAAAGCCTTGGGTTAAAGACCTTGGCCGAAGGTGTAGAAACCAAGGAACAGATGGAATTCCTGAAGAGCATCGGTTGCGAAAAAGTCCAGGGCTACTACTATGGAAAGCCGCAACCGTTGAAGGCTACCATGGAGCACATGGAATCTTCGGGAATAGTCATCGAAGATAGCAACACGCGTGCCGTGTATTCAAAAATCGGGCGTCTCGACTATCAGGAAAATACTCCTAGGGCGATCATGACGTTCGAGAATGAAAAGTTCAAGTTCCTGTTTGTGAATCGGCAGTACGAAGAACAACTCATGAGTCTCGGCTTTAAAAGCATCAAGGACGTCGAAGACGCGTCGAACAATCCTGAAAACCCGGTGTATTACACACTTCACGAGGCAGAAAGGGCCGCCTACGAGGCTCCCTGTGAAGTGACCTATGTGACGCATGGCATGTACGTCATTATAAAGGGGCGCCTGGTTGCCGACAATAACGGATGTCACATTTACGACTTGTCTTTCCGCAATACGCATGTGAGCGCTTACGATAGTTCATCTCGCGGCAAGGAGGCTACGCTTCCGGCGAATACGAAGACTGTCTTGATTGCCGAAGCCAATCCGCAAGAGAGGGCGTTCCTTGAAAGTATCCTGAGACCGGATTACCATGTGCTGCTAGCCGAAAATGGCGAACAGGCGCTCAACTTGCTGCTTGAATACGGACGTCACGTGGCTCTTGCCTTGATAGATGTGAATCTCCCGAAAATTGACGGATTCAAGCTCATCCAGAATTTCCAAGCTGAACGGCGCAATCTCCAAATTCCATTTGTTGTCATGACCGACAACAAGGATTTAGCCAAAGAAAGCATCCGTATAGGCGCCACTCAGTTCCTCTTGACGCCCATTAAAGATAGGGGCATGCTCAAGGCAAAAATTGATGGCTCTATCAAGAATGCCGAAATGCTGCAGCAATTGGCTTTGAACTATATGGAGTTTGTTCCTGGCGGAGTAATTCTGTACAGTGTAAAGACTGGCGAAATTCTTTATGTAAATGCCCGAATACTTGACATGTTTGAATGTAGCAGTGTCGATGATTTCCGTAATTATGTCGGGCGGTTCTTCAAGAATGCAATTCTTCCTGAAGATTTCGGAAAGGTGAATGCGGATATCTCGGAACAGGTAAAGAGCAGAAGCACCGCGACAAAGCAATTGACCTTCCGTGTAAAGACTGCCAACGGAAATGTCAAGCGAGTCTATCATGTAGGTAAGGTCTTTGGCAAAACTCCGTATGGCACTATTTTTTCGGCGTTCTTGTCCGAAGACGACTTGGCGATGAAAAAGTACTTTAACCGTAGAGACGCCTTTTTAAAATTTATGGAATCGGGTGTCACGACGGGCACCAAGTCTTACGACCCGGGTTATCGCGGATTCCTGTTCTGGGATCTGACCAAGAATTCACCGGTGCTCCGCATGGGCGGAATCTCGTACATTCCCAAGGAACTCGAAGACAAGTACACCTACGAAATCCATCACAGGTACCTGAGTTCCGTGATGCAGCAAAACGAAACTAATGTCATGAACGCGTTGGATTACACCCGCGATAAACTGATCCTGGATTACATGAATAAATGCATGGTCCATTCGCTGGACATCAGCTATGACGTCGCGGGCTACATTTTTACCATTCGTTCGAGCTTTGACATGATGATGGACCCGGAAACCGGCGACATCATCCTGAAATTGCAAAACGACAGCATCAAGACAACAAAGAAGTAGAACCGACTTAGTCGCTATTCTAGGTTAATGTGGTAGCCGTCGTTGGGCTCTAGCCATTTTTTAACGAACGGCTGATCGTTGTTTTCTTCGGGGTCAGCGAATTTGACGATTGACCCTAGGTAAAGCCGTATGATTTGCTTGGCGTGCTCGCGAGCCCTGCGCTTGAGATCATCGCTGTTTTCTTCTTCGTATTTTTTCTGTTCGGCAATAAAGAATTGCTTGAAGTCTTCGAATTTGATGTCGTTGAACCAGCCCTTCTTCTCCCAAAAGACTTCGATACTTTCGAAGTCAATGCTGTGACTTAGAATCTTTGGTTCCGGCAAGTAAATCAGGATTGTCTTTGTGATGGGCTCGACATTGATTTTGATGTCTTTCAAGTCGTAACCGAGTTTGACATCGCCCTGGTAAATTAGCATGAATTCCTTGATGGACTTGTTGATTCTCCAATCGGGCATGTATTTCAAGAGTTTCTTGGCGTCTTGGTAATTCGCGTTTTTGCGGTAGTGGTGGTGGAGTGTTGCTAGCTCCGCAATTTCACTGATTTGCTGCTCTACGAATGCGCTCGTGATTTGAGGCCCCTTGGCTTCGGTAACGTACAGTTTCTTTATGGCGAAGGCGGTTGTGACAGCCGTTGCGCACATGAGAATCAGAACTGCAAGTATTTTTAAGGCGAATTTCATGATTTAAATCTACATTCTATTTTTTCTTTGGGTACATGAAATGAAAATTTTTGATGGGAGGAGGAAGAATCCCCCTCGCTCCAGCCTCGGCCCCACCCTGACCGGGTCTAGAGCCTGCCCCGGACTTGTTCCGGGGCTATCCCCACTGCGGGCTTCAAACGCCAGCCCGCAACGCCTGGCTCTTTTTGCTTGGAAACGGAAAAACGTTTGAATCCTGAAGATGCTGAAAAAGTAAAGTATCAAGAATTTCTGAAAAATGCACAGAGAGTCTATTTCATGGGATTCTCTTATATTCCGGATAATCTTGAGTCTATAGGAATTGATCCTCGTGCTGAAATTATTCGAAATGCAAATGTCTATGCAACGGCCATGGGCTTATCATCTCAAAACCGTCTAAGGATTTCAACGTATTTGGATCTCAAGGATTTTGAAAAAAGAAACGAACCTGAGCCAATGCCCGAGATGGAAATTCAACGCGCGCGCTACGAAAACCGAATCCTCAAGGATGCAAGTGTGGTTGATTTGATTCTTGATTATTATACGATTCCGTAAAAAGAGCCGATATAAGGTGTTTTTATCGTGAGCATGAATTGGACTTTTAGAAATTTTAAACATTGAGTCGTCGTAAATAAAGTATATTAGCATTAGAGGTCACTAAATGAAGCTTTATCATGGTGGCAACATCGCAGTATCCAAACCTGAAATTCTTGTTTCTGACAGAAGATTGGATTTCGGGACGGGCTTCTATTTAACCACAAGTAGCGAGCAGGCACAGAATTGGTCTGAATTGACCGTTAAGCGGAAAGGGACTGGGACACCGACGGCTTCAATTTATGAGTTTGATAATCAGGATTTGTCAGGCTTGAAGTGCCTGAAGTTTCCGCGTGCGGACAAGGAATGGCTTCGCTTTGTGACTGCAAACAGAAAGAACGAGAATATTCAGAATGATTATGATCTAATTATCGGTCCCGTGGCAAACGACAGGACCATGCCCGTCATTTCGCTCTATTTTGCGGGAATTTACGATGAAGACGAAACGATAAAAAGGCTTTTGCCGCAAATGCTTCGAGACCAATATGTTTTCCGCACGGAACTTGCCTTGCAAAAACTTATATTTGTAAAGGCGGTAACTAAATGAATAAAGTTCTTCCCTTCATTCTCGACTACTACGACCGCGAAGTCTCGCAGATGATTAGCCAAAAGTATGGCTGTTCTGCCATGGACGCGTACAAAAAATTCATGTTCTCAAAAACATACGAAATGTTGAGTAACCCTGAACTTCAGATGTGGAATTTCAGTTGTTTCGGAATTTTTGACATGTGGGAAGCCGAACAAAGAACGGGAGATCCTCGCAATTCCATTTACATCCAGAGGTGCTGATGGCGAAAGAAATGGAATTCTTCAGTTTCTTGATGGAGCAGTATGCTGCCTATAAAGGAACTACTGCAAATAAAATCCTTGCGCAGCTTGAAGCGAAAAAGCAGACGGATTTTGTTTACAGCATGTATGAGCGATACCATACAGAAGCGATAGAAAACGCTTTTGATGATTTAGATAAAATATTGGCGTAAATAAAAAAGCCCCGACTCGCAATGAGTCAGGGCTGAATTTTTTGGATCCTTCGACTTCGCTCAGGATGACAAAGTGTAGGTTTCGCGACTATCGTTAGTAGGCGGCGTAGCCGCGATTATTCACTAATCACTGTCTACTGCCTACTGTCTACTTCCTACTTCCTGTAGCTCTCCATCGCTTCCACATCCACGCTCTTCACGAAGTTGTAGTGCTTGGCGACTTCGGCTTCGGCGAGGTTCAAGTACACCTTCATGCTCTTGTCGAACAGTTCGGGTGCCTTGGTGGCGTCGCGGAGCATGAGCTGGCTCATCACGCAGTTGGCGGCGAGTTCGTAGAGGTGACGGCTGCAGAGGTCGGTGAACTCGTTGTTGTTCGCTGCCTTCACGACTTCGATTGCTTCGTAGAACTTCGCGTCCATGGCCTTCGCGCGGGCCTTGAGGCTCTCGTATTCGGCGGCCACTTCGCCCGCTTCCAGTTCTTCGAGCATCTGGCTGTAGGTGCCGGTGGTGATGTGCGGGAGCGCGGCAACCGTCTGCAACTGCGTCGTGCCTTCGTAAATGGAGGTGATGCGTGCATCGCGGTAGAGGCGCTGGCAAGCGTATTCGAGCATGTAGCCCGAACCGCCGTGCACCTGGATGCTGTCGTAGGCGTTCAGGTTGGCGTATTCGGAGTTCATGCCCTTGGCGAGCGGCGTGCATGCGCTGGCGAGTTTCTGGTACAGCTTGAGTTCTGCCTTCTCCTCGTCGGTGAGCTTGCGGGTGCGCTCGATGTCCTCGAGGCCCTTGTAGATGTCCACGTAGCGGGCTGTCTGGTACAACAGTGCGCGGCCAGCGTCGAGGCGTGCCTTGATGTTGGAAATCATCTCGTAGACGGCCGGGAAGTTCACGATAGCCTGGCCGAACTGCTTGCGGTCCTTGGCGTAGGCGAGAGCTTCGTTATATGCCATCTGGCTGATGCCCACGGACTGTGCGGCAATGCCGAGACGCGCACCGTTCATGAGTGCCATCACGTACTTGATGAGGCCGAACTTGCGGCGGCCACAGAGTTCAGCCTTCGCGTTCTTATAGACAAGTTCGCAGGTCGGGCTTCCGTGGATGCCGAGCTTGTTCTCGATGCGGCGTACGTTCACGCCACCGTCGCGCTTGTCGTAGATGAACATGGAAAGGCCGCGGCCGTCGTGGGAGCCTTCTTCGGAGCGGGCGAGCACCAGGTGGATGTCGCTGTCGCCGTTGGTGATGAAGCGCTTCACGCCGTTAAGGTACCAGCACTTGTCGGCTTCGCTGTAGGTGGCCTTGAGCATCACGCGCTGCAGGTCGGAACCGGCATCGGGTTCGGTCAAGTCCATCGACATCGTCTCGCCGGCGCACACGCGCGGGATAAAGCGGGAACGCTGGTCCTCGTCGCCGAATTCATAGAGCGTCTCGATGCAGTCCTGCAGGGACCAGATGTTCTCGAAACCGGCGTCTGCAGAGGCGATCATTTCGTTGATGGCCGTGTAGGCGGTAATCGGGAAGTTGAGGCCGCCGAAGCGGCGCGGCATGGTGACACCGTTGAGGCCTGCCTTGCGGGTGGCTTCCAGGTTCTCGTAGGTCTTGCTTGCGTAGCGCACGCGGCCGTCTTCGCAGTGGGGGCCTTCGGCGTCCACGTCTTCGGAGTTCGGGAAGATGGTGTTCGCGGTGATGTCGCCTGCGACTTCGAG